>MNXL01000276.1:0-7216 GCA_001871755.1 Anaerolineae bacterium CG2_30_64_16 | reverse complement strand
CGTGGGACAGCAGCAACTGACCGCAGAACAGCAGCAACTCACCGTAGAGGTGCGGCAACTGGCCACGGGACACCAACAATTGACCACAACGGTGCAGCAGTTAGCACAGGCCCAAAAGGAGACGCAGAAGAGTATGACCGAACTCAGCAAAGCCGTTGGCGGTTTAGCGAATGCCTTTGGCTTTAGCCTGGAAGAGTTCGCGGCGGCATTGCTGCCACCTTACCTGGAAAAGCATTATGGCATCGCCGGCGTGACTTTGGAGCGGCGCTATTTCGATCTGGGTGACGGGTGGCCGCAAGAAATCGACCTGGTCGGTGATGGACAGCGAGACGGCCAGTCCGTCACTGTGCTGGTGGAATGTCGTTCTAAAGTGGGGGGCAGCGAAGTGCGCCGGTTGGCCGATAAACTGAACGCCGTGGCGGGAACACTTGGCAAGGCTGAAATAGCCAAGGTAATTGTTGCCATGAACGTCCATCCGTCGGCAGAACCGGCAGCCAGTGAGACGGGCGTGTGGATTGTGCCGTACAGCCGCATCAACCGTGAGCGAGGTTAGCCTATGGACCTGCGCGATTACCCTCGGCCTAAAGATGATACCGGCATCGGTGTGCACTGGAACGCGGGTTTCCCGGCCGCGATCGGTCTGGGGCAGATTCGGGACGTCTGGCTGCCCGAGTTGATCGCGATGGGCGTCAAGTGGGTCAAGATCGCGCGCCACGACGGGGGGATGGCTTTCGCCGAGCTGCTGCTCAAGCACGACATCATGCCAATCGTGCGGTTATACCGGCCGCAGCCCAACCCCAGTACCCTGGATGAGGAGATGCTGCGGGGGGTTGTGGACTACGTGGCTTCCGGTGTGCGCTATTTCGAGTTCAACAACGAGCCCGATCTGGGCGTGGAGTGGCAGAACGGTTTCGTGCCCCCCGCCGCCCCGCAGATTGTAGCGCGTAATGCGATCATCGACATGGAGGCGATTCTTGCGCGCGGCGGCTATCCCGGCATTCCCGCGCTGGCGACCGGCGCCAGGTGGGACATCGTAGGCGAGATCTGCAAGCTCGGCCGCCGCGATCTGCTGCGCGAGCCGGTGTGGCAGGCGATTCACAACTACTGCCTGAACCATCCCCTGGACTACCCGTACGACGCCGGCAATCAGCAGGGCGCGGCCTATACGCGAGAGTTCTACGACCGGCTGGCCGTCGAGAAGTGGGACGGCGACGCCTGGGGAGGGCGGAGTCTGGAGCGGGTGAATCAGGAACGGGCGGATCACGCCAACCCGGGCGTCATCGCTTTCGACGATCCGTCCTGCTGGCGCGCTTACGAGCGCTACGACAGGCTGATTCGCGATCAGATCGGCCGTTCCCTGCCGCTCCTGGCCACCGAAAACGGCTATATCGTGGGCGAACGGCCGGACCCGCGCTATCCTGCGACCACCCCGCAACTGCACATGGCCAACACGCTGGAGGCCTGCCGGACCATGATGGGTACCAGCAGTCGCTTCGATCACGCGCCGGATTATTTCCTTTGCACCGCGTTTTGGCTATTGGGCAACTACAGCCTGGGCCACTGGGCGCCAGGATGGGAGGGTCAGGCGTGGTACAGCGGTCGATGGCCCGGCGGTCAACTCCCCATCGTGGCGGCGCTGAAGGCCGAGCCGAAGCAGACGCGTGCCTGGCGCGGTGATGGCGGATTGGCCGGCCGGGTGGGCGGGGTTGTGCAAAGTGGCGCTGGCCTCACACTCAGTTTGACGCGGGCCGATGGCTGGGCGCTCAGGGCCAAGGTCGAGGCGGACGAGCGTTACGAGTTTCTCGATCTGCCGCTGGCCGCGTATCGGGTGACCCCTGATCTGGGCGGGACCGGCGTAGCAGACAAGTGGGGCGTGTCGGTCACCGTGACGCGCGAACGGCCAGCCGCGACCGCCAATCTCGACCTGGCCGAGCTGATCGCCCATCTCGAAATGAGCGTGGTGCGCGGGGATGTCCGCGGCGGCGCGGGGCTGACCGTTCGTCTGGCGCGCGTCGGCGATGGGTGGGTGGCGGAACAGGCCGTGGCCCAAGATGGGAGCTATTGTTTCTCGGGGTTGGCCGCGGGCAGTTACGTGTTAGGGTTGTTCGGCACGCCGATCGTCCGGGCCGGCATCGAGTTGAACGGCCGCAACGAGGCGATAGTTGACCTGATCGCACCCGGCTGGGGGTGGAAGACGACCGATGGGGGCGCCAGCCCTGGTTTCGGGGTGGTCCGCTGCCGGGTGACCGGCCGCACAGATCTGCCGGTGCGTTTGTGGGCCGAGGGCTGGCCGGGGATGATCCAGCGCACGGGCAGCAAGCGGGAGTATGGCGCGGACGCGTGCGAGTTTGCGCCGTTGGGCGCCGGGAGCTACACGGTGCAGCCCGAGGGGATCGACGCGCGGGCCGCGGTGAAGGTGGACGGCAGCCGGGTAACCTGGGTCACGTACACTGAGTCCAAGGTCAGCCCGGTCCAGGCGAGCCTCCTCTCCGGCCACGTGCGTGGCGGCGCTGGGATGACGCTACAACTCACCGGCCCGCAGGACGAGCAAACCGTGGTGGTCGCCGATGATGCCTCTTACCGGTTTGCTGACCTGCCGGCCGGCATCTACCGGTTGGCGATCGAAGACACCGCCGTGGCTCGCGACGATATCGTGCTCGATGGGCAAAATCAGGTGACGGTGGATCTCGATGCGCCCGCAAAGCCAGACGAGCCCCCGTCCCCCGCGGGCGTCATCTTTGGCACGGTGACCCACGGCGCCGGGCATGACGTGCAATTGTTGCTACCGCCTGCCACGGCCGTCATCGCGACGGCGCAGGCCAGCGCTGATGGCCACTACCGGTTCGAACATCTGGCTCCGGGCGCCTACACCGTGCAAGTCATGGCCGCCGAGCCGGCCGCGGACGTCGCCCAGGCGCGGTCGGGGGTCGAGGTGGACGGGCAGACCCCGGTGCAGGTGGATTTCACCCTGCCCGAGCCGGCCGCGACGTGGGGTTGGGCGGTTGAAGATGGAGGCCCGGGGCCTGGTTTTTCGCTGGTGCGGTGTCAGGTGGCGGGGGAGCCCCACCGCGAGGTACGGCTGTGGACGTCGGGGTGGGGCGGCATCACCCAACGGACAGGCTCCAAGCTGGAATATGGCCCGGACGTCTGCGAATTTGCGCCGCTTGGCCCCGGCGCTTACACAGTGGCGCCGCAGGGCCTGGATGTGCAGGCCGATGTGCGTTTGGCGGCCAACCGGGTGGCGTGGGTGCGGTTTCATCCGCCGGCCCCCCAGCCGCTAGAGCCGACACCGCCTCCCCAGGCGAGCATCATCGCCGGCGGCGTGATCCACGGTGAAGGGTTGCCGGTGTTGCTGGTCGGACCGGAATGGGAAATGCGCACGGCGGTGGCCGATGGCAGGTATCGCTTCGAGGATCTGGCCGCGGGCACGTATCGGGTAGCGGTGTTGGCGGCGCCTCCCGCTCAAGGTGTGCTCGCGTCACGGGACGCGGTCGAGGTCAATGGTCTCGACCAGGTGACGGTCGACTTCGAGCTGCCGGCGCCCATGACGCAGGCGGCCAGCCGGGTGTTCGGCCGTGTGCGCGGGGGCGCGGGCCGGACGGTGGTCCTGGAGGTGGAGGGCGCGCTGGACGACCAGGGCGAGAGGGGGAGCGCGCCGCGCCGTACGACCGTGGCCAAAGACGAGACCTACAGTTTCGTCGACCTGCCGGCCGGCGTCTATCAGGCAACAGTGGCGGACACCGATCCACCGACGGGCGCGACCCAGTTCCAGGCAGGGATCGAGCTGGATGGCGCGAACAGTGTCGAGGTGGACTTCGATCTAGGCGCGCTGGGGCCGGGCAAGACCGCCGATCACTACCTGTTGGTGGGCAGCATCGCCCGCTCCCGGGACGATTTTCTGACTGTCCTGCAATACGTCACGTGTTTCCAGCCGATCATCGGTAGCGACGAGGCCGAGGCGCGACAGGCGCGCCACGTGACCATCTTGGGCAGCACCGGCGCCGTTAGCGCACTGGTTGAGCAGGGCCTACGCATGAGTGACTGCCAGGTCCAACGCATCGACAGCGACTACGCCGAGAGGCTGGGGCAGTTGCTGGCAGAGGGCAGACCCTATTGACGATGACGCAAACCTTCACTACCATCGGCCTGCTGCACCATCCTAAAAAACCGGAATCGTTGACCCTCGCCGGGCAGATGGCCGAGTTTCTGCGTGCACGCGGTCGGCGTGTCTGGTCCGGCTCGGCCTGGGATGAGCCGGAGGCGCTGGCCAACGTTGCCGATCTGGACCTGCTGATCACCCTGGGGGGCGATGGGACGATGCTCCGGGCCGCGCGCATGGGCAGTTGCTACAGCGTGCCGATCCTGGGGATCAAGCTGGGCCGGGTCAGCTTTCTGGCGGATGTGCAGCCCGACCACTGGCGCGAGCCGTTGGCGCGGCTGCTGGACGGCGACTATTGGCTCGAAGAGCGGATGCTGCTCGATGTGTCGGTCGATCGCGGGGGCGAGCCGCCAGTCAATCACTCCTACATGGCGTTGAACGACGTGGTGATCAGCCGCGGCAGCCTGGCGCGCCTGATCAACGTGGATACCTGGGTGGACCAGAGCTACCTGACCAGCTATCGCGCTGACGGCGTGATCGTGGCCACCCCGACCGGGTGCACCGGCTATGCGATGGCCGCAGGTGGGCCGATCCTGCCGCCCGAGCTCAAGAACATCCTGCTGCTCCCGATCTGCCCGCATTTGAGCCTGGATCGGGCGGTGGTGCTGTCACAAGGCGCCACCGTTTCCCTGCGAGTGGAGGCGGACTATCCGGCCATCCTGACGGTGGACGGCCAGTTCGAAATCATGTTGGCTGAGGACGACCGGATCGAGGTCCGGGCGAGCCAACACGTCAGCAAGTTCGTGCACATGCAGGACCGCGCCTATTTCTACCGGACGCTCATGGAACGGTTGAGATGGTAGATTGGTTACCTGGTAAATTGGTCGCGCGGTCTTCCCAATCTACCAATTTACCAGTTACCCCAAGGATCTGACATGGCCGAAACGACTACCACCCTCCATTGCGCCAACCATCCCGACCGCGAGACGATGTTGCGCTGCAACCGGTGCGACAAGCCGATCTGTTACCAGTGTGCAGTGCGCACGCCGGTGGGATATCGGTGCAAGGAGTGTGTGCGCGGCCAACAAGCGGTCTATTTCAACGCCAATCGTTTTGATCTGCTGATCGCGGCGGCCATCGGCGTCGTCCTGGGCGGGGCGCTGGGCGGGCTCGGCTATGCCGTGCTCGGCTTCTTCGGCTGGATCAGTTTCATCGCGGCGTTCTTCGTTGGCCCGATTACGGGTGGGATCATCGCGGAGGCGATCCGCTGGAGCGTGCGGCGACGGCGGGCGCGGCGTTTGAATCTGGTCGCGGCCGGGGCCTGCGTGGTCGGCGCTGCGCTGGGCGGTGGCCTGGTTGCCGTCCTCTTCAGCGGCGCGTTGTTGCCCACGCTGCTCCTGATCGGCATGGCGGCCAGCACGATCTACGCGCGGCTGCGGTAGGATGGGGAATCGGCAAACCTGTCCTGAGCCTGGTCGAAGGATCGGCAAACTTACCAATCTACCAATCTACCAATCTACCAATCTACCAACCAACTCCTGAAAGAACCATGCTATCAGAACTACGCATCCGTGATTTGGCCATCATCGACGAGCTGGACCTGACCTTCGCGCCCGGCTTTAACGTGCTCACCGGCGAGACCGGCGCGGGCAAGTCGATCATCATCGACGCGGTGGGCCTGCTCCTCGGCGATCGCGCGTCCCAGGAGGTGGTGCGCGCGGGCGCGCAACGCACCGAGATCGAGGGGACGTTTCAGCTCAACCGCACCACCCTGACGCGGCTTGCGCCGTTGCTGGTCGAACACGGGTTGGAGGGGGATCAACCAGACCTGCTGCTCCTGGCGCGGGAGGTGCGCGCCAATGGCCGATCGGTGGCGCGCATCAACGGCCGGGCCGTCACCACGGCACTGCTGGGCGAGGTCGGCGGGCTGTTGGTGGATATCCACGGCCAGGGCGAGCACCTGTCGTTGCTGCGCGAGCGAGAGCACATCGGCTTGCTCGACCGCTACGCCGGCCTCGATGCGGAGCGGGCCGAGATGGCCGATCTGGCCCGTCGGCTGCGCGCGGTGCGGCGTGATCTCCAGAGTCTGCGCCAGGACGAACGCGAGCGCGCCCGGCGCATCGATCTGCTCACGTATCAGGTGGAGGAGATCCGCTCGGCCAGGCTCAACACCGACGAAGGAGAGGCGCTGGAAAGCGAGCGCCGCCGGCTGGCCAACGCCGAACAGTTGGCGGCCTACAGCGGTGAGGCTGTGCAACTGCTTCAGGAGGGCAGCGGCGAACAGATGGCCGCGCTGGACGCGTTGGGCGCGGTCGATCAAGCGTTGTCCCGCCTGGTGCGGGTCGATCCCGGCGCAGCGTCCCTCGCCGCGCAGTTGGCCGAAGCCACCGCGCTCCTGGACGATCTGGCCCGCGAGTTGACCGACTATCGCGACAGCATCGAGTTCAACCCGCGGCGTCTTCAGCAGGTCGAGGAGCGGATCCACCTGATCCACACCTTGCAGCGCAAGTACGGCGACACCATCGCCGAGGTGCTGGCCTATGCGGAGCGCGCCGCGGCCGAGCTGGCGACCATCAGCAACGCGGAGGAGCGCATCGCCGACCTGGAGGCCGAGGAGGAGAAGCTGCTGGCCGCGGTCGGGACGTTGGGCGTCGATCTGTCGGCCGCGCGGCGCGCGGCCGGGGAGCGCATGGCGCGGGCCATCGAGGTTGAATTGGCCGACCTGCAGATGGATCGGGCGCGCTTTGCGGTGCAGGTGCTTTGGAAACCCGATCCCGCGGGCGTGTTCGTGACGGCCGATGCGGTCGCGACCGTGGGTGAGGCGGCCGGTCGGTACGCCTTCGACGCCCATGGCCTGGACACGGTCGCGTTTCTCGTCACGGCTAACCCCGGCGAGCCGTTGCGGCCGCTGGTCAAGGTTGCGTCGGGCGGCGAAACCTCGCGGCTGATGCTGGCGCTGAAGACCGTGCTGGGTCGCGCTGACGAGACCGCCACGTTGATTTTCGATGAGATCGACCAGGGCATCGGCGGCCGGGTGGGCGGCACCGTGGGGCGCAAGCTGTGGGGGCTGACCAGGGGGCAGGGGGCAGGGGGCAGGGGGCAGGAGGCAGGGGTCAG
>MNXL01000344.1 GCA_001871755.1 Anaerolineae bacterium CG2_30_64_16 | reverse complement strand
TGCCATCGGGTCCGCCCAGGCGGCTACTCAGGATGCTCCCCGGCGTCGAAAGTAAGTGGATCTGGCTGGCGAGGTGGGCCGCACCCTTCGATACGCCGCCGGGGGCAAGATAGCCGTCGAATAGGGCAGGGGCCTCTCAGCCGGCTACCCGTAGCCGGTCCCTTCAACCCTCAATCGAGAGCATCCTGAGTAGGCGGTCGAGCAGCCCGATGGTTCCTGCGCGGGCTGCTCGACCGCCGTATCGAAGGGTGCGGCTTCTCTTCCTGCGGAGCCCGAAACATGACGAATGCGTGGGTCTACATCCTCCGTTGTGCTGACGACTCATACTACACCGGTTCCACCACCGATCTGGAGAAGCGCTTGGCCGAACATCAGTCAGGCGAAGGGGGAGACTGGACCAGACGCCGTCTGCCGGTCAAGCTCGTGTTCGCGCAGGAGATGCCGGATAGTGATCAGGCCTTTCAGATCGAGCGACAGGTTAAGGGGTGGTCACGTCCCAAGAAGGAAGCATTGATCGCCGAGAACTGGGATCTGTTGCGTTGGCTGGCCAAGAAGCCGAGGTTTCGGAAGTAGGTGCATCTGGCAGGGCAGGGATGGTGGGCCGCACCCTTCGATACGCCGCCTGGGGACAAGGTGGCTCTCGCATCGCACCGAGTCCTCCCAGGCGACTACCCCTCGCCGGGCCCTTCGACACCGCTCAGGATGCACTCGGGAGGGGCCTCAGGATGCTTCCAAGTCTCGGAAACAGGTGGATCTGGCAGAGATGGAGAGCCGCACCCTTCGATACGCCGCCTGGCTGCGAGGCGCTTGCCCAATGCCATCGGGTCCGCCCAGGCGGCTACTCAGGATGCTCCCCGGCGTCGAAAGTAAGTGGATCTGGCTGGCGAGGTGGGCCGCACCCTTCGATACGCCGCCGGGGGCAAGATAGCCGTCGAATAGGGCAGGGGCCTCTCAGCCGGCTACCCGTAGCCGGTCCCTTCAACCCTCAATCGAGAGCATCCTGAGTAGGCGGTCGAGCAGCCCGATGGTTCCTGCGCGGGCTGCTCGACCGCCGTATCGAAGGGTGCGGCTTCTCTTCCTGCGGAGCCCGAAACATGACGAATGCGTGGGTCTACATCCTCCGTTGTGCTGACGACTCATACTACACCGGTTCCACCACCGATCTGGAGAAGCGCTTGGCCGAACATCAGTCAGGCGAAGGGGGAGACTGGACCAGACGCCGTCTGCCGGTCAAGCTCGTGTTCGCGCAGGAGATGCCGGATAGTGATCAGGCCTTTCAGATCGAGCGACAGGTTAAGGGGTGGTCACGTCCCAAGAAGGAAGCATTGATCGCCGAGAACTGGGATCTGTTGCGTTGGCTGGCCAAGAAGCCGAGGTTTCGGAAGTAGGTGCATCTGGCAGGGCAGGGATGGTGGGCCGCACCCTTCGATACGCCGCCTGGGGACAAGGTGGCTCTCGCATCGCACCGAGTCCTCCCAGGCGACTACCCCTCGCCGGGCCCTTCGACACCGCTCAGGATGCACTCGGGAGGGGCCTCAGGATGCTTCCAAGTCTCGGAAACAGGTGGATCTGGCAGAGATGGAGAGCCGCACCCTTCGATACGCCGCCTGGCTGCGAGGCGCTTGCCCAATGCCATCGGGTCCGCCCAGGCGGCTACTCAGGATGCTTAGCTGGGTGGATGGGTGGGTGGACTTTAGCCGAACTTCAATCGAAGGGGCTGAACACTGGCGAGGCACGCGCCGAATACTACCGGGCCGGCCAAGCGGCTGCTCAGGACGCCTGGCTGGATGCGTGGGTGGACTCTAGCCGAACTCCCATCGAAGAGGCTGAACAGACTGGTACCTTGCTTGTGGTGCCCCGTGGCCGTTTAGAAAGTGACTCTTCGACCCCTCTTTCGAGAGCATCCTGAGTAGGCGGTCGAGCAGCCCGACGGTTCCTGCGCGGGCTGCTCGACCGCCGTATCGAAGGGTGCGGCTTCTCGGATGCTCCGTTGGGCGCATGGATGGACACCATAAAGAGAGGAGGTCGCCAACAGCGCGACCTCCCCAGCTCACCAGACTCAACAGCGCCCCTACTCCACATCCCCCAACAACAGCGCCTTCTTGACCTCGCCGATGGCGCGCGTGATGTCGATCTCGCGCGGGCAGGCTTCCACGCAATTGTAGATCGTGCGGCAACGCCACACGCCGTCGCTGTCGAGAAGAATGGCCAGCCGCACCTGCGCGCCGTGGTCGCGATCGTCGAAGATGAAACGATGCGCCTGGACGATGGCGGCCGGGCCGACGTAGCTGTCGTTGGCCCAGAAGCTGGGGCACGAGGTGGTGCAGGCCGCGCACAGGATGCACTTGGTCGTGTCGTCGAAACGGGCACGCGCCTCGATGCTCTGCAGGCGCTCGGTGTATGGCGGGGGATCGTCGTTGATCAGAAACGGCTGGATCGAGCGGTATTTGGCGAAGAACGGCGCCATGTCCACCGTCAGGTCCTTGATCACCGGCAGACCGCGCAGCGGCTCGATCGTCACCCTGGCGCCGACGTCCTTCATCAGCACCTTGCAGGCCAGCCGATTGCGGCCGTTGATCACCATGGCATCCGAGCCGCAGATGCCGTGCGCGCAGGAACGCCGAAAGGTCAGGGTACCGTCTTGATAGTCCTTGATCTTCACCAGGACGTCCAGGACGCGGTCCCACGGCTGGGCGTCTAGCCGGTATTCGGCCCAGTACGGCTTCCGATCGGTTTCCGGGTTGAATCGGCGGATCTTGATCCGTGCTTTCATGCTCGCCCCCGTCTAATACACCCGGGCCTTGGGCTCATGCAACCCCAAAGTCACCGGTTTGTAGTCCAGATCGATCTGCCCATCCGCGCGGCCAAATGCCAGGGAATGCTTGAGCCAGTTCTCGTCGTCTCGCTTGGGATAATCCTCGCGGGCGTGCGCCCCACGGCTTTCCTTGCGCGCCACCGCGGCCACCGCGGTGACCTCGGCCAGGTCCAACAGGCAGCCCAACTCCCAGGCCTCCAGGAGCTCGGTGTTCCAGCGTTTGCCCTTGTCCATGATGGTGACCCGTCGGAAGCGCGCCTTGAGCTCGCGCACCTTCGTCACCGCGTCGGCGAGCAGCTCCTCGCTGCGAAAAACGCCCACGTTGTCCATCATCAGCGCCCGCATCGCCTTGCGAATCTCGGCCGCCGATTCACCGCCCTGGCTGTGCCGCAAGCCTTCCAGTTCAGCCATCGCCGGCCCTTGCGGATCGGGTGGCAGAGCCGGCCAATCGGCCTGCGCAGCGTAGGCCGCGGCGTCCTCGCCCGACCATTTGCCAAACACCAGGATATCGACGAGGGAGTTCGTCCCCAGGCGGTTGGCGCCGTGCACCGAGACGCACGCCACCTCACCGGCCGCGTAGAAGCCCGGCATCGGCGTGTTCCGCGCATCGATCACCACCCGCCCCTTGACATCGGTGGGGATGCCGCCCATCGCGTAGTGAGCCGTGGGCTGGATCGGCATCGGTTGCTTCACCGGGTCGACCCCCAGATAGGTGCGGCAGAAATCCGCAATGTCGGGGAGTTTGCGCTCGACATCCTGCGCCGTGATCCGCCGCGGGGAGCCGTCGGGGTTCGTCACGCCGTCCTTCTCGAAGTAGTAGTTGACCGTCTCCGGCCGGATGTCCAGGTAGACGTAGTCCTCACCGTCGATGCCCCGGCCGTCCCGCACCTCCAGATAGATGGCGCGGGAGGTCACGTCGCGCGAGGCCAAATCCTTCGCCGTGGGCGCATAGTCATACATGAAGCGATAGCCGTCCTTGTTGATCAGCACGCCGCCCTCGCCGCGCACGCCCTCAGTGATCAGGATGCCCAGTCCCCTGATCCCGGTCGGATGAAATTGGAAGAACTCCATGTCTTCGAGCGGCACGCCTCGCCGGAACGCGACCGCGGCCCCATCGCCGGTCAGCGCGTACGCGTTCGAGGTGATCTTCCAGATCCGGCCGAAACCACCGGTGGCAAACACGGTCGCCTTGGCGTGGAAGGTGTGCAGCTCGCCGCTGTCGATATCGACTGCGACCACCCCGGCAGCCTGACCCTGATCGTTGACCAGCATGTCCACGACCTGGTACTCGTCGAAGAAGGTGACATTATTCTTGATGCACTGCTGGTAGACCGTTTGCAGGATCATGTGACCTGTGCGATCGGCGGCGTGACACGCCCGGCGCACAGGCTGTTTGGTCACGTTGTTGGTGTGGCCACCAAAGGGCCGCTGGGCGATCCGACCATCGGGCGTACGGTCGAACGGCAACCCCATGTGCTCCAGCTCATACACCATTTCCGGGGCGGCCGCGCACATCGCCTGCACCGCGTCCTGGTCCGCCAGATAGTCGGAGCCCTTGATCGTGTCAAAGGTGTGCCATTCGGGGTGATCCTCCTCGAGGTTGCCCAGCGCCGCGCCGATGCCGCCCTGGGCGGTGCCGGTGTGTGAGCGGGTGGGATACAGCTTGCTGATCACAGCCGTCTTGGCGCCGCGCGACGCGTAGAGCGCGGCCATCAGTCCCGCGCCACCCGCGCCGACGACGATGACATCGTAACGATGAAGCATGGTTAGATTCGCACTCCTTTCGATGGAAGCGATCAGAGATCGGATATTGGGTATTGGGTATTGGGTATTGGCTTGCCGACATAGTCGCCAGACTCAAGGATCCAATTCAGACAGCAAGAGCTCGCAACAGCCGTGCCTGGATCTCGCGCCAATCACGCTCCGAGCAGTGGCCGATGTAGTCGCATCCGCCGCCGGAAGTGTGACCAAGAACGATCTAAAAACGCACGGGTAATGCAAACCCGATGTCGTCCAGTCTTGTAGCAGATAGTCAGTCGGCGCTGTAGCCTTAGCTCTCCGCGTCGTGAACATGCCGACGATCACGTCTGGGCGGTGTTTGTGGTACTCGTCAGTCGAGATGACCACTGCTGGACGGCGCTTGGTCTCGACCACGCCTGGAAAGTCCACGACTACGACATCACCAGGTCTGAACATCGTCTGGCTCCTCGCCGAACGACTGTGCGGCATAAGCTAGAGAAGCCCGCGTTGCGTCACGCACATCTTCATCGCTCCATTCTTCGCTGTAGTCAATTGCCCAGCGCGAAGCTGACTTAACAAGGTCACTCATGAGCAACTGCGCCAACTGCAATCGCTCGACTATCGGCAACGGCTTGAGGCGCGTCTCATACAACTCCAGTACGGTCTCCATCACTCACCTCCCCAACAAACCCCTGAGTCAACCGCCATCAAGAACGTGGGTTTTCACAGTGCTCACACCAGCACGAACACCAGAAACGCCGCGGCCACCAGTACGAACAACCAGATCCCCACCAGTAGCGCCCGCAACCAGGTCAGCAACAGCGGATGTTGCACGTAGTCCTCCAGGATCACGCGCAGGCCGTTGAAGCCATGGGTGGCTGCAAAAGCTACCAGCAAGAAGCTGTAGGCCTGCCAGAAGGGATTCGCGAAGTTGGGCGTCACCTCGACCGAAGTAGACGAGACGTGGGACGAAATTGGGAAGAACGCCCAGCGCATCTGCGCGCCCACGTCCAGATGCCCGCGGCCGCCGGTCAGATTCGCATAGATCAGGTTGAACGCGCCCATCAGCAAGAACAGGATGCCGGTCGCTCGCGTGAAAAACCAGGCATACAGTTCAAACCTGCCGCCGGTCTTAGTCTTACCCATCGCGCTCGTTTGTGTCGTCATTTGCACCCCCCTCGATGCGTAATGCGTGGTGCGTGGTGCGTGCAACACACAGGAGTCAACACGCAACACGCAGTACGCAGTACTCGCCTACACCGTCACGCCCAACACCATCAGGGCCGCCGGCAACAAAAACATCGGCAGAAACAACGCCCACTGCACCCACATCGCCTCGCGGTTGTGAGGCATCAGCGCCGGCCACATGTCCAGGATGACGATGCGCAAGCCGTTGATCGCGTGGTACAGCACCGCGAACAACATGAAAACCTGCATGGGCGTGGACTCGTAGAAGTCCGTCAGCGCATTGGCCACGTTGCCCGTCGTCCCCTGGACGCTGTACAGCAAGAACGCCGCGACGACGTGCATCGAGACAAAGAACACGATCCCGATGCCGCTAATCCGGTGCAAGAGCCAGGCCAACATCGGCTGCCCCCCCCGGTAGGCCAGCGCCTGAGCCAAGGTCACACGTGCGAGTCTGCTCATGGTTCCCCCTGATGAATGACAAGGTGACGCCGATGCTGCGCATCGGACGGTGACCCGGTGACAGGGCGAATCTCGGTCACCTTGTCACCAGGCTACCTTATCAGTTATTCTGTGCTCCCTGATCGATCCAGCGCTCGATCAACTGGATCTGGTCCGCGCGCAAGGCCCGCGCCGGCGGCATCTGCCCGCCGGCGTCGGTCTTGACCCCATGCAACATCTGCACCAGGATGCTGTTGGCCGCGTCGCCCGCGATGATGACCGGCGCGTTGTCGCCGGTGGTCATGAAGTTGTCGTAGCCCACCACGCTGAAGTTGCCCTTCAACCGCCGGCTGTGACAGCTTGCGCAGCGCTTGTCGAGGATCGGTTGCACGTGCTGGGCGTAGCTGGGCGTTTCGATCAGCGATAGATCCGGTCCGGCTGCTTCTTCCTCTGGAGAGACGTACCAGGACTCGATGAAGTCCACGATCACCCGGATCTCCTGGTCGGTCAACTGGCCGCCGTAGGGCAGGCCGAACGCCTGCATGCCCAACCCCGGCTGCCCGAAGCTGATGACCTGGAAGATGGTGTCGCGCGAGCGCGTGACCAGAAAGTCCTCCGAGTTGAGCGGGTCCGTGAAATCGCCCGGGCTGCTGGTGATCTCGGCGCCCTCGCCGTCCGCGCCGTGACATTCGGCACAGTGCTCCTGGAAAAGGGCGCCCCCTGCCTCCACCCGGCTCGCCAGGTCCGCGCCCAGGTCGAGCGCCTCGGCCTGCGGCGGCGTGGTGACCACGGCCTGAATGGTCAGGAACACTATGCCGATGACGATCAGGGACATCGCGATGGTCGCCACCGGGCGGTTGAGCGGGTGGCGCTTTGGCGAGCGGTCGAAGAACGGCAGCCCGAACAGTCCGATGACGATCAGCAGGCCCAGCCCCACGATCGCGATCCCCTCCAGCTTGCCGGGGAAGTACTTGAGCAACTGGAACATCCACAGGAAATACCACTCCGGCCGGGGAATGTAGGAGGTATCGCTGGGGTTGGCGGGGGGTTCACTGGGCACGCCCGCGAAGATCGCCAGCCCGAGCAACAACATGAAGATCATCAAGGAAACAATGGCATCCTTGGCGATCGAGTCGGGCCAGAAGTACTCGCCGTTCTGTTTCTTCTGCTTGTACCGTTCGAGATAGCTTTTCTTTTCGGCTTCGTTCACGGGGGCTTCTCCGCGCAAAACGAGTAACGAGTAATGAGTAAGATTCACTCGCTACTCATTACTCATTACTCATCACGCTCTGGCGGCGACGTGATGCCGATCTTGATCACCAGGTAGAGGTGCACGCCGATCAGCGCCAGCAGCGCAATCGGCATCCACCAGATGTGCAGGCCATAGAAACGCGCCAGCGTCACCGCGCCGATCTGATCGCCGCCGCGCACGATGCGCAAGAGCAACGGCCCGATGATCGGCGGCGCGCCGACAACGGCGGTGCCCACCGAGCCGGCCCAATACGCCTTCTGGTTCCAGGGCAGCAAGTAGCCGCTGAAGCCGAACACCAGCACGATCAGCAGCAACAGCGCGCCGGTGATCCAGGTGAGCTCCCGCGGGTATTTGTACGCGCCCATGAAAAAGGTGCGCAACATGTGCAGGAACACCGTGATCACCATCAAGGTGGCGCCCCAATGGTGCAACCCGCGGATCAACCAACCGAAGGTCACCTCGTTCATGATGTACTGGATGCTGTCGTAGGCGTGGTCGGGGGTAGGCACGTAGTAGATGGTCAGCAGCATACCGGTGATGACCTGCAACAAGGCCAGGATCATGCTGGCGCTGCCCAGGGTGTAGAACCAGTTCGTTTGGGGCACGGCCCGTGCGAAGATCGTCGTCCAGATCGTGCGCAGGCCTAACCGCTCGTCCAACCACTCAAAGGTTGCCTGGCCCCCGCGCGGCAGCGGGGGCTGGCCCTGGTTCGGGCGGGGGGGGTGCGTATCGGCCACGGCTAAGCCTCCAGGAGGATCTGAATCTGCCCGTTCTCGATCTTGGTTTGGAACTGGTCGAGCGGCCGCGGCGGCGGCCCGGCCAGGATCTCGCCGTCCACGCCAAACAGGCCATCGTGGCAGGGACAGAAGAACCCCCCCTTATCCGGGTCCCAGGTAACCCGGCAACTGAGATGGGTACAGACGTTGGAGAACACCTTGACGTTCTGGCCATCATGCGTCACCGCATAGGCCACGCCCGTCTGCGCGGACTCCACCCAGCCATCCTTGATCTTGCGCGAAAAGGGGAATCCGGTGGGGATGCCGGGCGTCAAGCCCGCCACCGGGCCCAGGATCAGCCTCTTTTCCTGGCTTTGGCGCTTGACGCCGGGAGAGATCAGATAGCCGATGGCCGGCAGTCCCACCACGACTGCCACGGCGCCAGCGACCATCCCGATGATTCCAGAGAGAAATTTGCGTCGTCCGAGTTCGTCACCGTGCGAGGTTCGCAACGCGCTCATCCAGTCGGCCTCCTTAACAACATGGTTTCGGCGTGTGTTCTCGGTTTGTCGAGGGCCTGGTGGCTCGGTCACAGACCGGCTACAACAGTGCGAAGGGTTGCGAAGCGCCCTTCACCACCAAGGCACACTACACAAAAAATGACCTTGCGGATTATACCCCGCAGTGAGAGGTT
>MNXL01000275.1 GCA_001871755.1 Anaerolineae bacterium CG2_30_64_16 | reverse complement strand
GGAAGTCCCGCTGGACGTGGATGAAGTCGATGTGGGTGTGCTGGCTGTCGGGCAGCCAGCGGTGATCACGCTGGAGACGTGGCCGGGGGCGGAGATCGACGGAGAAGTCGTGTCCATCGCGCCCCAGGCGACTGCGGGCGCCGGCGCGATCGTCTCCTATGAAGTGCGCCTCAGTCTGGGCCAGACTGACCTGCCCGTACGTATCGGAATGACGGCCAACGCGGACCTGATCACGGCCGCCAGGCAGGGGGTCCTGCTCGTCCCGAACCAGGCGATCACGCCTGATCGGGCGGCCGGCAAGTACGTTAGCGCGCCAAAGTGCTGGGGCCGGTCTCCCGACCGTGCCCCCATATCCCATCGCTTTGGCGCGCTAACAAATCTGTTGGCCAACGCTTTGCGCCACACCCCGGCCGGCGGCGCCATCGCGGTGGGGGTTGAGACGACCGAGGCGGAGGTCCAGATGCGGGTTCAAGATACCGGGGAGGGCATCGCCGCCGAACACTTGCCGCTGGTGTTCGACCGTTTCTATCGCACCGACCGCGCCCGAGATCGGGACCGGGGCGGGGCGGGCCTGGGGTTGGCGATCGTGCGGGCCATGGTGGCGGCGCATGGCGGCCGCGTGACCGCCGAGAGCCCTGGATTGGGCCAGGGCAGCACGTTCGCCATCCATCTGCCGCGCGGGGTATGAATGGGGCGACGAGCCGTGCAGGTCACGGCGCAAACAGCCTGCCCAGCACATCCAGCACAGCACTTTGGGCCTCAGTTTCAGCCCGGCCGAGGAACTTGATCAGCCGGGACTTGTCCACCGTCCGCAGTTGGTCCAGAGCGACCTGACCCTCCTTGCCCTCAAACTGACAGGGAACGCGGGTCGGATAGGGCTGGCCCCTGGTCGTCATCGGCGCGACGATGACGGTCGCAATGTGGCGGTTCATCTCGTCAGGCGACACAACGAGGCACGGCCTGGTCTTTTGGATCTCGCTGCCGACCGTTGGATCGAGGGCGATCAGATAGACGTCGAACCGCTTCACGCCCATTCCCACTCCTCCGCATCCCACCGAGACAGGTTAAGTGAGGCTTCATCGAGCAGCCGGTCGTCGCCGCGTTCGGCCATCAGCTTGAACTGCTCATCCCAGCCACCGCGTGGGCGGCGCACCGGGCGGACCACCAGTTGCTCTTGCTCGATCGATAGCTCGACCTCGTCCACCTGGCCAAGCTGATCCAGCATGAGCTTGGGGATGCGAATACCCCGGGAATTGCCGATGTTGATCACACGGGTTGTGGACGTAACGGTCACGGGTACACCTCCTTGAACCAGCGAAGTGCCTACATTGTAATCACTTGTGTCTGCTCTGTCAAGCAGCGAAATAGCCGAGCAGCACCTTCAAATGTGCCTTGACGATCCGGTATCTGCTCAGTTTTTCGGGGGGAGCAATCCGGGGAGTTGTTCCTGGGAAAGCCCCTTCTGAATCTGCAACCGGACCAGTGGGTAGGCTGGCTCCAACGCCTCGTCTCATCAAGCCGCAAGCGGCTGCAACGAAGGTCGAGTTGTGAAGTGCGGGTTGACTAACCGTGAGCACACGGGCGCCAGGGCTTCAACCTCCAAGAAGACCACTGACCCCGTCTTGCCCTCGGACTGCGCCTTGCCGGCGGACGCCAGGTTTATGCGATACAATTCTGGATCATCCTTGGGCAACAGGACTACTTCGGCTCCATCCGGAATCTGCCCCAGCATTTCGGGATGCTCCAGAATGTAACGCTCAAACTCAAAAGACAGAGTGATGTTCTTCTCGATGATCGTCTCACGATTGTACCTCATGGTCGCGTCTCCCTTTCGTATGCTTCACGATAGCTTCGCCAGTTTGTATTGATTTTGCTGATCAGAATTCTACCACATGCAACACGGGCAACAAAACAACCCTCCCGCCGGCTCGCGCCCACGGGAGGGTCAACGCGAAAAGTGACCGACGCTTCAGTCCTGCAAAAACAGCGCCTCACCGCCCACTTGCGCCACCGCGGCCAGTGGCGCCACCGTGATATGATCCGCCAGCGGATACGCGCGGTTGCCTGGATAGATCACGGTCAGGTGATCGAGTTGGAGATCGGCCATCGAACACGTTGTTGGAGCAGATAGACCATGCAATTCCCCCATGTCAAGCGGGAATTTCATGGTATTCGATCAAGGAAGCGACCGGGCGTCCGCTGTATCTCCGCCGCGGCGCGGAGGGAGTCAGTCCAAATGGTAGTAGGGGCCTTCTTCGAGAAGAGCCAGTTGCTGCGCGTGACCTTCGGGTAGTTCGTAGAAAAGTCGCGGCGCCAACGTTTCCTCTTGCAGGCCGCCCAGGGTGTTGATCGTCCCTATGACTTCGGAGATGCAGTAGGCGTCTGCTGTTTCTCGGATTTGGCGTGTGTCGAAGCGCAGAACATGCCAGCCGGCAGACGCCACCGCGTTGTTGCGTTGGTTATCTTCCCTGGTTCGGTGTTTGTGCCAGGTGTCCCCATCTGTTTCCACGTCAACTTTGCCTTTGTTGCAGAAGAGGGCAAAGTCCAGGTAGTACCGGTCGTCCCCCACCTCGACTTCCCACTGGCGCTCAGCAGGAATCTGACGCGCCTTGAATTCTTCCCAAAGGCAATCTTCCAGCGGGCTTTCGTCAAACAAATCGTTGAGCTGTCCGGCCCCGCTGAACTTACGCCATGTTGTGGCAATGAATGGATTGCGCCGTGGGCGGGCGCTGACGATGGGACTGGACAGACGCTGTAGGGATTGTAGATGGAGTTGGAAGTATTCGCGGTCTGACTTGGGATTCAGCGGCTCCTCTGGGAAGAGCTCTCGTCGCCCAACGCGATTAATCCGTGCAACGCGGCCGTAGTAGACCACAGTATAGGGATGAGCCGTGAAGATGCGAGTGTGATAGAAGGCTAACCAATCAGGCGGCCAGGCCCTCGGCCTGCTCAACACCGGGATACGATACCAGCGCTGCTCCTGCAAGATCTCGAAATCGCTGAGAGAGTTCATGATGGCGACCAGAACCTCGCCGTGCCGCCCGGCTGAGCCTTCGCTACCCGTAATAGACGCCATTCTCCTGACCACCGATTCCATCGGCCACGCGGGGATCGCCGCATCTATCACGCTCATCAGCCGCACGCTGCCGGGGCATAGAGCTTTAGCTTGCCATAGCGGGCAAATCCAGCCGTTCGTCTATCCATTCTCGCAGCAGGGCGGCCATGCTGATGCCGCGCTGATTGGCGATCTGACGAATGGTGGCCTTCATGGGGACGGTAACGCTAATCGTCAGATCGGTCAACCAGCCAGCCAGATCATTCACGTTCTCAAAGAGGTCCGCGTCAAACAGATAATCTTCACCCGTATTGTCAACCACGCGCAACATGTCGTGCGCTTCCGCCTTGTCGGGAAGAACCCGATAGAATTGACCGGGCGTCAACGACAGGCGATAGCCGTCGTTCGCGATGCACTTAGCAAAACGTTGTTTCTGGCTTTGTGGTACGGTTGTCATCATTCTAACGGCCAGGGTTCAGCGGCGGGCCGATTACCCCTGACCTTTCGTAGCGGGCAGCGCGGCCCGTCCGCTGGAACCGAGGGTTAGGCCCCACCCCGACCCATAACGAGACATGCTGCCTCTGACGGCGATTGGGTAGCCTGTCTACGGCTGCAACCGCGCTTATGCGGGAGACACCTTCCGCACCCATCCAGGCATTCACGGACTGCGCTGATGATGGACTGAAGCCCCATTAGTCTTTGAGAGCCAATGGAATATACGTCTTGGGCGGGAACATTAAAGCTCCGCAGGTTTGCCCGCTCGTGCCGGCAAACCAGACGCGCTCATCGTTCCAGTAGTTAAGGGTAGCGCCGTAGTGAGTCGGGCAGAAAGTATTCAGCCCATTCAAGTCTACCGAATACAACTGACTGAAGCGGGCTGGATCCTGCGATGGAATGATCCCATTGGCACTATTCGGCCAATCAACATACGTGCTGGTCGCTGGTATGTAATGCAGTGGATGGCTGTAAAAGTAATCCATCTGCGTGTATGGGTTCGTGATTCCGCTATAGCCTTGTTCCGAGGTCACAGTTGCGTCATATATCGTTGCTCCGGTATCATTGATCTGTGCCAATACCCACGGAACGCTATTCACGTCATATAACATTGCATGCCAACCGCCGCTCACTCGCCTCAATTCAACACGATACCAACTGCCCGTTGAAACCAAGTCACCAGGGGTTCCTTCACAGCCTATGCCCCCATAGGTTGAACTACCCCGATAACATGTTACTCCAGGTTCCGCAAACACAAACCAGCGAAGACCCCCAGGACGCGTCATCAATCCAACCTGAGAGAATTTGGCTCCCCCTGAGCCGGGTTGATTTCCCAGGTCAACCGAAAGCCAAGCCGACGTGAAGTCATTGGCTCCCGCTGGCTGGGTTGCGGCGCTAGCGTAGATAAGAACCTGGTAGGCAACAGCATTCGCAACTTCCAATTGATCAGTTCGCAGATCAACAGTGACGAAGTCATTGCCTGCGCTAACCGGCGACACCATCACTGTCAGCAGTGCCAAAACGATTGCCGTTTTCCACAAGAATCCCAACCGTCCATATGTAGTCATGATATCCTCCTCGATGCACAACGATGCACCACTACGGCTTCAGTGGTGATGTGAATACACCAACTGTCGGCGTTGGTGGCGATGTGAATACATCCACTGTCGGCGTTGGTGGTGATGTAAATACGCCAACTGTCGGCTTTGGTGGACGTTGCCCCATTGTTGCACGAGGCGAGTAGATGGCAACGATGACGTCTGCGCGCTCTATGGGCAGATCAGTGATCTGTGCCGTGGGTGGGATAAGAATCTTCACATAAACCCCACCTGGTTTGCAGATAATCACTTCACCTTTTTCATCAGCAGATAGGTCTGGTCTCATGTCTACAGTTTGCGAAATCTTGAAAGTAACGGGAGTGGCTTTACGCGGCGGCTGAGGTGTGAAGCCAGGAGGCCACGGTGTAGGCGGACTTGCTGGCAACAGAGGCGAATCGAAAGTTCGTAGCTGCAAGGGGGCTGGGCAAGATGATGGCGCTGCTTGTTTTCCCACTTGCTGGAAAATGAGGATGACAAGCACGACGATCAACATCAGTATTCCAACCTCCGCTATTCTGGACAAGAATCTGTTTAGGCGTTTCATCTTGACATCTCCTTTCATTTGAACGTACGACGCGATCTGTTGTTATATTTGTCGCTCAGACTCGAACGTGCGCTTTTTAGCAAGGTATCAGCTTCAACAGCGAGCCGCACATCATAGCAAGGTCATGCCGGTTGGTCCACGCAGTTACGCAGGTTGGCCTAACTCCCGCTTGACCTTCCATTCATCCGCCCCGATGCCATGAGCTTCATACCAATGAATCTCGGCCTTGACCACCCGTCCACTCTTTTTGTAGCAGATAAGGGCAGCAAACCCCTTGCATTTGCGCCAACGCCCACGGCCATACTTGCGATTGAGGTAATCCAATTCACGAATCGAACGTCCAATAGCGATCGTTTCCACATCTGTGATCTCGCCCAGGATGTCGAAATTCTCAGGTCGCATGCCGGCCATCTCCCGTTCATCTTGCTGATTTTACCATGCCGGTGGGATTTCAGGCAAATCGCTTTCAACATAGAAAACCCTCCCGCCGGCTCGCGCCCACGGGAGGATCCCAATCTACCAGTCTACTAATCTACCCCGTTACTTCTTCGGCGCGTGCTTGATCGCGGCCTGCGCGGCAGCCAGGCGGGCCACCGGCACACGGAATGGCGAACAACTAACATAATTGTTACCGATGATGTGGCACCATTCGATGGAATCCGGGTCTCCCCCATGCTCCCCGCAAATCCCAATTTCCAGGCTTGGGCGAACTTTGCGGCCTTCCCGCACGCAGATGTCCATCAGCCGGCCCACGCCCTCCCGGTCGATGGTCTGGAATGGGTTTTTGGGCAGGATGCCGTCCTCGACGTATTTGAGCAGGAAGTTGCGCTCGGCGTCGTCGCGGCTGTAGCCGAAGGTCATCTGGGTCAGGTCGTTGGTGCCGAAGGAGAAGAACTCGGCGTATTCGGCGATTTCGGCCGCGGTCACCGCGGCGCGTGGGATCTCGATCATGGTGCCGAACTTGTAGTCAACCTTCGTCTGCTTCTCATCCATCACCGCCTTTGCGATGCGCTCCAGCTTGGGCTGGATCAGCTTCAGCTCGTTGACGTGACCGGTCAGCGGGATCATCACCTCGACGTGCGGGTCGAAGCCGCGCAGGACGACGTCGCAGGCCGCCTCGAAGATCGCGCGCACCTGCATCTCCACGATCTCGGGCATCACGATGCTCAAGCGGATGCCACGCAGGCCCATCATCGGGTTGGATTCGTGCATGCTGCGGATGGCGGCGAGCAACGTCTCTTTGGCCTCCAGCCCTTCGGTCTCACCCTTGACGCGCATGGTGATGACCTCTTCGAGCAGCGCTTCTTCATCCGGCATGAACTCGTGGAGCGGCGGGTCGATCAGGCGGATGATGACGGGCAGGCCGGTCATCGCCTCGAACAGGCCGTCGAAGTCGTTGCGCTGGTACGGCAACAGCTCGTCCAGGGCCGCGGTCCGGTCTTCACTGCTTTTGGCCAGGATCATCCGCTGCACGATGGGCAGGCGCACAGTCTCGAAGAACATGTGCTCGGTGCGGCACAGGCCGATCCCCATGGCGCCGAATGCCCGGGCGCGGCGGGCATCTGCCGGGTAATCGGCGTTCGTCCACACCTGGAGGCCGCGGGTCGGATAGCCCTCAGGGCCAGAGCGGACGCCCGGTTCGGCCGCGACCGCATCGGCCCAGGCCAGCAGTGTCACCAGGTCGGTCTGCTCCTCGAACTTGGGGGCTACAGTCGGCATCTGGCCGAGGAACGCCTCACCGGTACCGCCATCGACGCTGATCCAATCGCCTTCCTTGACCACGACCCCGTGCGCGGTGAACTGGCGGGTTTCCATGTCGATCTTGATGTCACTGGCGCCGACCACGCACGGTTTGCCGAACTGCCGGGCGACCACGGCCGCGTGGCTGGTGGCGCCACCTTCGCTGGTCAGGATGCCCTTGGCGGCCAACATCCCGTGGACGTCATCCGGCTTGGTAAACGGGCGCACCATGATGACGGCCTCGCCGGCCTTGGCCTTGACCTCGGCGGTGTCGGCGTCGAAGTAGACCTTGCCGACGGCCGCGCCGGGGGACGCGTTCACGCCCCTGGCCAGCAGCTTGCCTTCGGCCTGCGCGGCCTGCCGGGCAGCGGAATCGAACTGGGGGTGCAGCAGCGAGTTGATCTGGTCGGGGGTCACGCGCATCACAGCTTCTTTTTTGCTGATCAGCCCTTCGTTGGCCATGTCGACGGCGAT
>MNXL01000233.1 GCA_001871755.1 Anaerolineae bacterium CG2_30_64_16 | reverse complement strand
TCACCTGCCAGAACTGCGGCCGGCCGGTCGATACGCCCGACCTGCCTGGTGAGTCAGCACAGGCGGCCATGGTCGGGGCTTTCAGCGCGGGCTGTGCCTGCGGCAGCCGGAACTTGCGGGTCACCGGTGGAGTCAGTTTCGAGATGGTCAGCATCGAGGTGGCGGAATGACCGAAGGTCGAGATCACCCATGAATGTGAGCAAAGAGGGGATCGCCCTGCCCCGGCAGCAGGCGTTTCAGGCCGACACCGTGCTCGCCCTGACCGCAGGACATCTGGTTCACGATACCTTCGCATCGTTCCTGGCGCCGTTGTTGCCGTTGATCATCGAACGGCTGGGCCTGTCGATGACGCTGGCAGGGTCTTTGGCGGCCATTCAGAGCTTGCCATCGCTGATCAACCCGTTCCTTGGACTGCTGGCCGAT
Source organism: Anaerolineae bacterium CG2_30_64_16 (assembly GCA_001871755.1). Classification (GTDB taxonomy): domain Bacteria; phylum Chloroflexota; class Anaerolineae; order CG2-30-64-16; family CG2-30-64-16; genus CG2-30-64-16. Next base: position 7,028 of record MNXL01000233.1, on the reverse strand, counting down.
CGCGTGAGCCTGCGCTGGTTCGCGATCCTGGCGCCGACGATCACGGCATCGGCGATGAGTCTGATCGGCATCGCGCCCAGCTACGGGGTCATCGTCCTGTTGCTGCTGCTGGCAGGGTTCAGCTCGGCCACCTGGCACGTGCCGACCCCAGTAGTGATCGCCCGAGCCTCGGGCCGCCATGTGGGCCGGGGGATGAGCGTTTTCATGCTGGGCGGCGAACTGTCCCGCTTCTCCGGGCCGTTGTTGGCCGTGTCGGCGGTCACCTGGTGGGGGTTGGGTGGCCCCGTCCGGCTGATCCCGCTGGGCGTCTTGGTTTCGGTGTTGATCTATTGGCGGCTGCAAGACGTGGTGGCGCGGCCGATTCATCGCGCGGATGATTCGTGGCTGGCCGCCTGGCGGGATGTGCGGTGGGTCATGGGGCCGGTGGCGGGTATCAGCCTGGCGCGGGCCGCGATGGCCGCCTGCCTCGGCACCTTTTTGCCGATCTTCCTTTCACAGCAGGGCGCGACTTTGTGGCAGGCCGGCAGTGGCTTGTCTGTGATAGGATTGGCAGCCGCATTGGGCGCGCTGGTGGGAGGCGCCTTGAGCGATCGGATCGGCCGGCGCAAGGTGGTGGGGTTTGTCCTGCTCGCGGCGCCGCTGTTGATGCTGCTTTTTCTGTCTGTGAAGGGGTGGGTCATCTATCCCGTCCTGCTGCTGATGGGGTTCATCTTCATGTCCACCGGCCCTGTTCTGCTGGCTCTGGTGCAGGACAACGGCAACGGCCATCCCGCGACGGCCAACGGCCTCTACATGGCGCTGCAATTCATGGGACAGTCACTGGTCGTCATCCTGGTTGGCGTCATTGCCGACAGGTGGGGGCTGCCTGCCGCCTTCCGGCTCAGCGGATTCATGCCGCTGCTGGGGCTGCCGTTCCTCTTGATGTTGCGTCGGCCGCGACCGGTGAATTTGTCTGGCAAGGAGTAGCGAACGTGATTCTGCAAAGCAATTACCTGGAATTCAATACGCCTCGGTTTCGGAAGTTGTCCGATGACCAGACCGAGCGCCTGCATCACGCCAGCCTCGAAATCCTGGATCGCACGGGGGTATGCCTGTACGACCAGGAGGCCCTGGACCTGCTGCGAAAGGCCGGGGTCAAGGTCACCGAGGGCAACCGGGTGCGCATCCCTCCGGGGTTGGTGGAATGGGCGCTGGCGATTGCCCCCAAGCGCGTCACCCTGTGCGATCGGAACGGCCGCCGCGTGATGCCGCTGGAGCGCAATAACGTCTTTTTCGGTATCGGCTCCGACTGCCCGACGGTGATCGATCATCGCACCGGCGAGCGCCGACCCGGCACACTGCACGACATCGTCGAGGCGATCCGCGTGTGCGACGCGCTGCCCAACATCGACTTCCTGATGTCTTTCTGCATCGCTTCCGATCTCGATCAGGAGACCGCGGACCGACATCAGATGCGGGCCATGCTGATGAACAGCGCCAAGCCGATCCTCTTCGTGACCACCGAGTTCCCCGGCTGCGTGGATGTGGTCAAGATGGCTGAAGCCGTGGCTGGCGGTGCGGAAGAGCTGCGTCGCAACCCGATCGCGGCCTGCTACATCAACGTGACCAGTGCGCTGCGCCACAACGCCGAGGCGCTGCAAAAGCTGTTGTTCCTGGCGGAGAAGGGCCTGCCCACCACCTACACGCCCGTCGTCCTGCGCGGGATCAGCGGACCGGTCACGGGCGCGGGGGCGATCGCGCTGGCCAACGCCGGCGAGCTGGCGGGCCTGGTGCTGGCGCAGCTCAAGCGGGAGGGCGCGCCGGTGATCCTGACCGGCGGCGTCAACGACATGCTCGACATGCGCACCACCACCGACGCCTACGCCGCGCCGGAGAACCGCGTGGCCCTGGTGGAGTTGGCGCATCGCTACGACCTGCCGATCTTCGGCCTGGCCGGGTGTAGCGATGCCAAGATCCCCGATGAACAGGCGGCCGCCGAGGCAGCCTTCTCCCTGATCCTCGAAGCGATGGCCGGCTCCCAGATGACCCACGATGTGGGCTATCTGGACGGCGGCATGTGCAACTCCATCGAGCAGGTAGTGATTTGCGACGAGTTGATCAACTACGTCAAGCGCTTCATGCAGGGCCTGGTCATCGACGAGGAGACGTTGGCGCTGGACGTGATCGACCAGGTCGGGCCTGACGGCGATTTTCTGGCCACCGATCACACCCGCAAACACTACCGCGAGGACTGGTACCCCAGGCTACTCGACCGCCAGAACTACGAGAACTGGATGGCGGCGGGCGGCAAGACGTTGCGGCAACGGGCCCGGGAGCGCGTCGAGAAGCTCCTGACCACGCACCAGCCCGAGCCGTTGCCGGCCGACGTGCAGGCGCAGATCGACGCGATCGTGGCCACCGCGCACGGCTGATGATACACTGAGCGCATGTCAGTCACGCTGCGCGACGACCGCCAGTTCCGCTCCGGCATGGCCGAGGCAGACCTGCGTTTCCCGCCGGTCGGTTGGGGCGAGGCCCGGGTCGAGGCGAAGTTCCGCTGGCTGGCCAGCCACGTGCTCGACGCGGCGCACATCGACGAGCTGGTGGAGACCGTCTGGCACATGGAGGATATGGCCGACCTGCGGGCATTTGCCCGGAAGCTGGTGATCTGATTGGCCGTGCGATTTCGATGCGGTTCGCTGCGCCTTCTCCGGTGTCATTGGACCACGGCAACTCGTAAATCGGCATCCAGCATCTCCAGGTCCACCAGCAGCGCGCCGACAGTGGCAGCTTCCGTGCGGGCGGCCTCCGTGAAGCCGGCGCGCGCAAAATAGGCGTAGTACACCTGCCAGGCCGGACTACCTTCTGACCCAGAAGGCACAACCTTTGAGGCTTTGTCTACCAACTCACGGATCACGGCGCGAGCAACCGGGTCTACGCCCCACTTGCATTCCCCGAGCAAGATCGTTCGGTCGTACCAGTTGATCGCTACGACATCGATTTGCGCATCGGCTGCCCAGTGACTGCCGACGAACTCCGGCGTCATCGGCAGGCGCCGTGCCCGGGCCTGGGTCAACACCCACTCTCGACAAAGATCCTCAAAGGCAGTTGCCCCGACGAATGCCCGAAATTGATCGCTGATCCGTTCCCAGAGCACGTCGGACAGCTCCTGCTCCACCAGATCCAGGTTGGAGGCGATAAAGCGGAAATAGAAGCGAAGGTATGGATCGGCCAGATGGTAGCGACTCTTGCGGCTGACACGGCGCTTGTCTCGCGGGACCGTGGCTGGGACGCGCCGCTCTACGAGGCGCAGCGCCTCCAATTGCTTCAGGTATGGACTGAGGTAAGACGCGGGCAGGTCTAGCGTGTTCCCGATCTCGGTCGGCGTCCGCTGGCCGGTAGCGATCGCCTTCAGGATTGCTTCGTAGGTCTGGGTCTCTCGCTGGATCACGTCACCGATCAAGATGAACGGCTCGCTGCGGAACAAACCGGTGCGGCGCATAAAGAGGTTCTTGAGATTGGCTCCCAGGCCTTGCGAGCCGTCGAACTGCTCCAGGTAGGCCGGAATACCGCCGACTACTGCGTACACGGCCACGCACTCGGCCGCCGTGTAACGGGGCAGGAAATCCCTTATGGCAGGGAAGGCCAGCGGGTCCACCGGCAACTGGGCGGTGAAGGAAGCGGCCCTGTCCGAGTTAGAGCAATTGAAAGGATCAGGATGAGGAGCGCAATATTGACAGACATCCCGGTTCATGGTATCCTATTCGTGGAATAGCATTCCGTTAAATGGAACAAAACACACGCATGTCTTGCTAGAACCGGCTTCCAATCCATACCTGGCCACATAGAACGGGTCTTACCGGTCGACAAGGAGGTCTCTATGCCCTCGGAGACGTCGGCAGTACGCACCGTCAATCGCATCAGCGATATCCTGAACTGTTTCACCAGCAAACAACCGCTCCTGAACCTGACCACGATCAGCAACACCCTCAATCTGCCCAAGAGCACCTGTCATCGTCTGTTGACCGCGCTCGAAGCCCAGGGTTTTCTGGCCCGCGACACGGCCGGCCGGGGCTATCGGCTTGGCTATCAACTGCTGTACTGGGGGATGGTCGCGCAGACAACCCTTGACCTGCGCAATGAGGCGTTGCCCAGTCTCCAGGCGCTTTGCGAGACGACCGGCGAAACGGCCATCCTCTCGATCCGTGATGGCAACGTGGGGATCTGTCTGGCGATGGTGGAGAGCAGCCAATCGGTGCGGTTGACGATGCAGGTGGGGCGCCGCATTATGTTGCATGCCGGCGCTTCCTCCAAGGTGCTGTGGGCGTTCCTGCCCGAGCCGGAAATCCGTCAGATTTTGGCCGAGATCGAGCTTTCCCCGGTGCAAGTCAACACGATCACCGATCGCGAGCAACTGCTGCTGGAGCTCGGTCGGATACGCGAGCGTGGCTACGCGGTCTCCTTCGAGGAGACCGATGCCGGTGCGATGGGGATCGCGGCGCCGGTTTACGATCACGCGGGCCAGCCGATCGCCGGGATCGGCATCGCGGCGCCGCTATCCCGGTTTCCGGCCGAGCGGGTTTCCGTGATGGCGCCGGCGGTGGTGGATGCCGCGCGGGCGCTTTCCGCGCGGCTGGGCGCGCGCATGAATGGATAGGGAGTGTAGCGACATGAAATCTGAAGGATTTCGCGTGTTAGGGACAGTCACCCAGCGCAAGGATGGCATCGGGAAGGTCACGGGGCGGGAACAGTACGTGACCGACATCAGTCTGCCGCGCATGTTGCACGGCCGGATCCTCTCCAGCCCCTACGCCCACGCCCGCATCAAGTCGATCGATGTGAGCGCGGCCGAGGCGCTGGGCGCGGTCTGCATCACGTTCGACGACATCCCCAAAGTGCGCTACAACGAACGTATCGTCACCGTGCCGTGGGCGTTGCACCAGGATCACTACGTGCTGGCCGACAAGGTGCGCCGGATGGGTGAGGCGGTGGCGGCGGTGGCCGCGGAGACCGAGGCGCTGGCCGAAAAAGCCGTGCGCGCCATCCAGGTCGAATACGAACCGCTGCCGGTGATCACCGATCCGGTCGCGGCCATGCAGCATCCTGAGCCCTTCGATCCTTCGACGTGGCTCAGGACAGGCTGCGCTCAGGATGTGCCCGTCGAAGGGCCGCGTCCTGAGCTTGTCGAAGGGCCGCGTCCTGAGCTTGTCAAAGGGCAGCCCGGCGCCGCGGCGATCTACGACGAGGTACTGCTGGGGGACCAGCCGGTCAAGATCGAAAACAACATCGCGTGCGTGCGCACCATTGAAGAAGGGGACGTCGACAGGGCCTTCGCCGAGGCCGACGTGATCATCGAGCGGACCTACAAGACCCCCAAGATCTACCACGGTCAGATGGAGACCAAGTCGGTCGTCTGCCGGCCGGAGCCCGACGGCGGGATCACCGTGTGGCCCACGACGCAGTCGATCCACAACGTGCGCATCCTGCTGGGCCGCATTTTCGGCATTCCGTTGAGCAAGGTCAACGTCAAGCGCGTCCCGATCGGGGGCACCTTCGGCTCCAGCATCCAGATGAACCCGCCGATCCCCATCGGCGTGGCGTTGGCGCTCAAGGCGCGGCGGCCGGTGAAGCTGACGCTGACGCGCGAAGAGGATATGCACGATCACACCAGGTATCCGACGCAGATCCACCTCAAGCTGGCCGCCAAACGCGACGGCACGTTGTTGGGCGCCGAGATGGAAATGGTTGCTGACATCGGCGCGCACAACATTCAGGCCTATTCTTTCCTGGGCGTCGCGATCGGCTGGCTGGTCTCGCTCTATCGCATCCCGAACATCCGCTATCGGGGCACGGCCGTCTACACGAACAAGGCGCCGTCGTGCGCCATGCAGGGGTTCGGCAACCCGCAGATAACTTTCGCGGCCGAGACGATGCTGGATGAACTGGCCGAGCAACTGGGCATGGACCCGCTGGCGCTGAAGATCAAGAACTACGTGGGGATGGGCGACACGTTCTGGGGGCAGGGGCCGATGGTGCGGTCGGTGGTCCAGAGCGACGGGGTTCAGGAGCTGTTGCGCCAGGGCGCCGAGTGGATCGGCTGGCAGGATCGGCCTAAACCCGGCTCACAGACCGGCCGCTATCGCCGTGGCATCGGGCTCTCGCGCGGCTTCCACACCTCCAGCGCGGGCGCGCCCCAGCCCGGCGACGTGATCGACTTTTCCGGCGCGATGGTGAAGGTAAACCAGGACGGCTCCGTGGACGTGGTGACCGCGCTGATGGATCACGGCGGCGGTACGCTGGAGGCTGTCGCCAGGCTGGTCGCCGAGGCGTTGGAGATGCCGTTGGAGAAGGTCAACATTGCGCCGGCCGAGACGACCTCGACCGTCTATGACGTCGTGACCCACGCCACGCGCGGCGTCTACGCCGGTGGCGGCGCGGCGCTCAAGGTCGCGGGGCAGATCCGCCAGGAGATCATCGAGACCGCGGCCCGGTTCCTGAACGTCATGCCGGAAGCGCTGACCATCATGTATGACCCTGAGACCGATCAGGGGTTGGTCTACTCCCCCTCGATCCCCGACCGGCGCATGACCATCGGCGAGATCGCGACGAAATGCTGGACCAACAGTTGGAAGACGATCGCGGCGGTAGACAGCTACCGGCCGGTGAACTGTCCGCCCGCCTACGTCACCACCTTCGTCGAGGTCGAGGTGGACACCTGGACGGGGCAGGTGCGGACGCTGCGGGCCGCGATGGGCAGCGATTGCGGTACCGTCATCAACCCGGATATGGCCGCCGGTCAGCTCGAAGGTGGGCTGTCCAAGGGGATGGGGTTTGCGCTGTACGAGAACAATGATTGGGACGCGGCCGGGCAATTGCTCTCCAAGGGGTATCTGGTGGACAGCAAGACCCCGGCCATCATGGAGATGCCGAAGCCCGAAGAGATCGGCGTATACTTTGCGCACACCTACGAACCGAGCGGCCCCTTCGGCGCCAAAGGGATCGGCGAGGCGGCCACGAACCCGGTCGCCGGCGCGTTTGCCAACGCGATC
>MNXL01000023.1 GCA_001871755.1 Anaerolineae bacterium CG2_30_64_16 | reverse complement strand
AAGCATGTCCTCCTGATTGCCCTTGGCGTACTTCTTGCCGCTGGGGGCCGTGAGCGGATTTACGTAGCGATAGCCGAACAGGCCCGTGGGGAACGAGCCGGCCGAAGCGTCCTTGAAGGCTTCCTCTTCCTGGAAGCCGCCGGCGAAGGCGATCTCGGGTACGTAGCCTTTCGCCACGATGGTACGCAGAAACTCGATCGCGGCGACATTCTCGGGCGTGTTGAGCAGCATCTTGCCCTGGCCGTCATCGAGACTGCCGCCGAAGGAGGCGATCGTCGTCCAGATGGCGCGCGTCAGGCCTTCGCCGCCTTTGTCGGTCGAGCCGAAGAAAGTCATGGCATACAGTCCCTCTGCTTTCAACCGCTCGGCTTCCGTCATGAATTCTTCCGGCGTCTCCGGATAGCCGTTGGGGAAACGGTCCTTCCACACATACACGAGCTGAGGCCGTTGGGACAACGGAATGCAGTAGAGCTTATCGTCCGGCCCCTTGCAGCCCTCTATGCCGCTGGGGTCAAGATCAGCATACCACGCCTGCGCCTGGGCCCACGCCGTCAGATCCTGGAGTGTCCCGTTCTTGTAGAAGGAGACCAGATCTTGACTGTTGCTGAGTTCATAGAGATCGGGCACCTCACCGCCGGCCTGCACGGCCGCCACCAGTTCGGCCGTCATCTTGTCAAAGGCCTTGGGCTGGTTTACCCAGTTCCACTTTCCCGCAAACGCCTGGTTGAAGAGGGGGATGGTCTTGCGGAGATACTCGTTCCCCACGCGTTCGTCACTGGCGGGATCCACGTTGTTCTGGTCGTACTGATACCAGCTAACCACATCCCGCACTTGAGGGACAGGCGTGGCAGCCGGTGGTGCAGCGGTAGGAGCGACTTGCGGCGCGGCGGTCGGCGCGGCGGTCGGCGCGGCACAAGCCCCTACCACCAGGGCAAACAGCAAAACGATTGTAGTCAGAAACAGGTTGCGCTTCATGACAGCTATCCTCCTTGCCTGAGCACTGTCGACTTAGGTTGACATGCGATACGATGCAACGTGAGACATGTTATCTACTGATCTGTCACCTCCTTCAACATACGTGCTTCATAACCCGGTGTCCTCTCGTTTGTCCAGGGCAGGGATATCGCCTGGCACTGCCTCGGCTGACGAGGAGACTCTTCACCTCCACTGATGGCTCACCGCAACCCGCTTCGGCCGACAAACTCGTCGAAGTCACAGACGGTCGCGTTGTCGCAAATTTCGCGATCGAACAGACAAAGAATACTCACAGCACCGGTGGCACGACCGCACAGACGATTTGGAGCTCCTGATCCCCCACGCAGGCGAACTCCCGCAGCCGGTTGCCGTCGTAGTAGATGCTGTCGTGTTTCTCCAGATGGTAAATGGCGCCATCCACGTTGATGGTCATTCGCCCCTCCAGCACGAACATCCACTGCTCGTTAGGTTGGGATAGCGGAGGGGTAATCCGGCGCGCGCCTGGCTGCAATCGGATGAGCACGACCATCATCTGGCGACTCGTCTCTGGGGTCATGAGCTCATAGCCCAGCCGAAAGTCCGGGAAGGTCAGCTTGCGGCGCTCACCCGCGCGCACCACGGGTTCGCTCGGGTGTGAATTCAGGAAGAAAAACATCGGCACCTGGAGCGCAGTCGCGATGGCTTGCAAAGCGTCGAGCGACGGCGTGATCTGTTGGTTTTCCACGCGGCTCAAGTAACCGGCTGTCATGCCGATCTTCTCGCCCAGCTTACGCAGGGTCAAGCCCAGATCCTGCCGTCGCCGTCGGATGCGTTCACCCAGCACCTGGGTAACCTGAGGAATTTCGACTGCCACTACCTGATCCTCCCCCCCATATTTCGGGGGCCGTAGATTTTCCAAGGTAGTTACTCATGCCGCCCGCGGCGCCACGGCGCATGAAAACGGTAGCTCGGTCGTAGACCGGCCACAGCAAGGAATTCGTTGTTTTCCCCATTCGCTGTGCATTTTCAAGGTAGAGATCGTGAGAAACGAGGCAACGATGTTGACTATGGGTAAACAATGTTTCGTGAGGATTATATCACAAGAGGGGGGGCTATGTCAATACCCTATTTTACGCAGTTTTCGTGCAGTCAGCCCGGTTGCTGTCGATTGTACGCCACCGGGAATAGCGCATACCAGGCTGCGGCCTTGCGCAACTTGCCAAGATCCACTTGATCCTGCGCCGTGTGAACGTATTTCTCTTCCTGCGGCCCGAAGCCCAGGGTCGGGATGCCCGCCACGCCGGCTGAGTAGGCGCCGTCGGTGGAGAAGCGCCAGACACCGACCGCGGGCTCCGTACCCCAGAGCGCCGCAGCGGTGGCCTGGCCGGCCGTCACGAGAGGATCCGTTTCGGGGAGCAGCCAGCCGGGATAGAAGGCCGGCCCGTCCAGGCGCAGGCCCGTATGGGTCAGCACCGGCTGCTCGGGGATGCGGGCGCGCGCACCCAGCGGCTCGACGACCGAGCGGATGCCCGTCAGCACGCTCTCAGCGGTTTCGCCCGGTACCAGGCGGCGATCCACCGCCACCTCGCACCACGACGGCACGGAGTTTGGCGTGTGCGGGCCTTCGATCATCGTTACGACCTGGTTGCCCGCGCCGAACACGGGGTCAACCGGCAGGCTGCCGTTCATCCCTTCCAGGGCCGAGACGACGGGCAGCATCTTGAGGATGGCGTTCTCGCCCAGATGCGGCTGGCTGGCATGGGCCGCGCGGCCCTCGGTGCGGACTCGCACCTCGCAGCGCCCCCGCTGGCCGCGGCGCAACGTCAGGTCGGTGGCTTCGGCCAACAGCACGACGTCGGGCCGGAGGCCGTCCCGCTCGACCAGCGAACGGAGCGCAAACCCCTCGGCATCCTCCTCCAGGGTGGCGCCCATGACCACCACCGATAGACTTTCGAATAGACCTTCGAGGTCTCCGAAGACCTCGAAGGTTTTCTTGAGGATCGCCGCGCCGTACACGATCGCCGCGACGCCGGCCTTGCAGTCCGACGCGCCGAGGCCGAACATCGTGTCGCCCTCGACGACCGGCTCCAGCGGTGGGTGCGGCCACTCGCGCTCGTCCGCGACCTCGTTGGTGTCCAAATGCGCGTTGTAGAGCAGCACGCGCGGCCCGCGGCCGATCCGCCCCAGCGCGTTGCCGGCCGAGTCCATCCAGACGTCGTCGCACCCGATGGCGCGCAGCTCCTCCAGCGTGCGCTCGACCGCCGGCCGTTCCTGCCCGGTGTACGAGCGGATGCGGATCAGGTCGACCAGAAAGCGGGCTTGACGGCCGGCCATGATCTCAGATAAAGCCGAAATATGGCCGGCGAGCTCGCGCAGATCCAGGATGGGCATATGAGTTACCTCGTCGCAAGGATTTTCTGCAAGGTTCACTTCCCCGCGCTGAACGAGAAGCGGATCGCGTCCTGCGCGCAGTTGTCCACGCACGTGCCGCACAGGATGCACTCGCGGTGCTCCATGCGCTCGCGCTGCACCATGCCGTGGACGTCCAGGCTCATCGGGCAGTTAGAGGTGCATTTCAGGCAGTCACGACACGATGAAGCTGAAGCCACCAGCCGCAAGGAAGGCCACGCTGCCAGGTTGCGCAGGGCGCGGCCCAGGATCATGAACGGCGCCATCCAGCAGATGGTATGGCAACTGGCGCGGCGGCCCATCAACACGGCCAACAGCAGAAAAACGCCAACGACGAGCAGGTAGGTGATGTACTGCATCGGCTCGGCCACCGAGACGCCGCTCTCGGTCAGGTGGAAGAAGTCCACCCGCCGGTAGCCACCCGCCGAGATGGCGACCGCAGCAATGATGCCGATCCAGGGCAGCCAGATGCCCCACTTGATCCAGTCGCGCTTGCCGGTCTTGAAAGGGCCGTTGTTGATGCCGGTGGCGGCCTCCTGCAGGCCGCCCGCCGGGCAAACCCAGCCGCACCATGCGCGGCCCAGGAACAGCGCGGCCAGGAACATCAGCCCGAAGACGATGAAGCTGCCGTTGATGATGCCCTGGCTCGCGCCGTCAATGATGACGTAGGGCGAAAAATAGTTCATGATGATGGGGAATAAGATGAAGGTGGTGAGAATCACGCCGCGACGAATGCGCTGGCGGCGAGGCAGTTGTTTGATCATGGCGATGCTCCTCCTGGATGCCTATACGCACGAACCTCCGCTCATGTTGCCTGGCGCGGGATCGAAGATGAGACGCGAATGATGCGGATTACACAGGCGACGCGAAAGTTTTTGCATTTTCGGTTAAAGAACCTGACGCCCCCACCGATTGCCATCACGTGCCTGGCGCTTCCGAGGAGCGCCAGGCACGTTTGCTCCAGAGCTATGCCGTCTTCAACCCCAGCTTGCATGCCTTCGCCGACCCGCCCTTGGCCAGATCGTGGCCGAGCAGCACGCGTTCCAGGTTGGCGGGCAGCTCGCGCACGCGCTGGCCGGTGGCGTGGTAAATGGCGTTGAGGATCGCCGGCGCGGTGGGTACCATGGCCGGCTCGGCGATGTTCTTGGCGCCGTACGGCCCTTTGGAGAACGCCGCCTCCACAAACTGCCCCCGGATCTCGGGCACGTCCACCGCGGTCGGGATCAGGTACGTGTCGAAGTTGGTCTCCTGCAGGTAGCCGTCCACGTAGGTGATCTGCTCCATCAGCGCATAGCCCAGGCCCTGGGTGATGCCGCCGTAGAGCTGGCCATACGCGCCCTGTGGGAAGATGACCTTACCGGGATCGTGCACGGCCCAGAAGCCGATCACCTGCACGCTGCCGGTGCGCATATCCACCTCGACCTCGGCGACCTGCGCGGCGAAGTGATAGGCCATGTACGGCGTGCCGCGGCCGCGGTGATGATCCCAGTCGATCCTGGGCGCGGTCCATTTGCCGTGCGCGGAGAGGGCGAGTCCCATTTCACGGGCGTGATCCACGACCTGCTCCCACGCCACTGGTTCCTCGGCCGGCCCGACGTAGCTCTCGCCGGCGCGGACGAGCTGGTGCAGCTCGCAACCCAGCAGATCGGCTGCCGCGTAGTCCAGGATCTGGCGCAGGTTGCCCGCGGCGATGCGCGCCGCGTTCCCGCCCAACATGGTCGAACGGCTGGCCACCGTGGGGCCGGACTCGAGCGCCGTGTTCGTGTCGGGCCGCTGCATGTGGATGCGTGCGGGCTTGACCCCCAGCTCCTCGGCCGCGATCAGCGTGAACACCGTGCGCGAACCGGTGCCATAGTCGGTCAAACCGGAGGTCAGGTCAACGGAGTAGTCCTGCTCGATGCTGATTGTGCTGGCGGCGTAGTCCGCGCCTTCGGCGCCCAGCGAGGTGCCGTGGTAGAGCGCGGCCATCCCGATGCCGCGGCGGATTGCGGATTGCGGATTGCGGATTGCGGAGTACTCGGCCCGCTTGCGATCCCAGTCGCTCAATCGGCGCACGGTCTCGATGCACTCCGGCAGGCCCACCGACTCAGTGAGGATCTGCCCGTGGGCGGTCTCAGCGCCGACATGGAGACAGTTCTTCAGGCGAAAGTCCATCGGATCCATGCCCACGGCCTCGGCCAGCTCGTCGACCGCCTGCTCGATGGCCGCGCACACCTCGGTGTTGCCGAAGCCGCGGAACGCGCCGTAGTAGCCGTTGTTGGTGTAAACGCACGTTATGTCTACATCGCAGGCGGCGTACCTGTAGGCGCCCATCGCGTGGATGCTGGCCCGCCAGGCGGTGAAGGTGCTCTCGGAGGCATACGCGCCCGAATCCATCAGTCCTTCGAACTTGCAGGCGCGCAGCGTACCGTCGCGGTCCGCGCCCAGGCGGATGCGCATGCGCATGGGGTCCCGCTTGTAGGAGGCGACCAGGCTCTCCTCGCGGCTAAAGGTCATGCGCACGGGCCGGCCAGTGATCAGCGCCAGCCTGGCCACCTGGGCCGAGGTCTCGTAGACCAGGTCGTCTTTGCCGCCGAAAGAGCCGCCCACCGGGGGCTGGATGACGCGCACCAGGTTGTGCGGCAGATCGAGCACCATCGCCAGGTAGCCGTGATTGATAAAGGGGCTCTGGTTCGGCGCGTAGACCATCACCCCGCCTTCGCGCGTCGGCACGGCCAGCGCGCCCTCGGGCTCGATGTAGGCGTGCTCCTGCGGCGAGACCGCGTAGCGCTGGTCGAGCGTCACCGCGCACTCCCCCAGCTCGGCCAGCGGATCGCCCTTGCGCACGATCAGGGTGTCCAGGAAGTTGGGATGCCGGCCGTCGGGCCGGTCGGGGCCGATCTGCGGCGCGTCCGGGTCAAGCGCGTGCTCTGGATCGAACACGCCGGGCAGCGGCTCCAACTCGCAGACGATCGCTTCGACGCCGGCCAGCGCGGCCGCAGGCGTGTCGGCCGCGACCGCGGCGATCGCCTCGCCCACGTAGCGCACCTTTTGATGGGCCAGCATGGTCTTGTCCTTGACCGGGAAGCCGTAGAGGCCCTGCTCGAAGAAATCGTCGCTGGTGATCACCGCGCGCACGCCGGGCACCGCCAGCGCGGGCGCCACGTCCAGCCGGACGATGCGGGCATGTGGCATCTCGCTACGCAAACAGCGCGCAGTGAGCATGCCCGGCAGCTTCCGGTCGGCGATGTATTTGGCCTTCCCCAGCACCTTTTCCAGCGCGTCGACGCGGCGGGCGGGTTTGCCGATGTAGGTTAGTTCGGTCATGGTGAAATCCTTCTTGTGTGGAAACCGGTAGATTGGTAACTTGGTAAGTTGGTAAATTGGTGTGCCAATGCACCAGTCTACCAACTACCAATCTACCAATTTACAGATCCCCCCGTCTCCCCTGCGCCGTCGCCTCAATCGCATCCACGATCTGCTGATACCCTGTGCAGCGGCAGAGGTTGCCGGCCAGCGCGGTGCGGATCTGGGACCGGGTGGGGTTCAAGTTCTGCATCAACAGCGCCTCGCCCGCCATCACCATGCCGGGGATGCAGATCCCGCATTGCACCGCGCCGTACTCGATGAAGTTCTCCTGCAGGTCGTTCGGCTCGCCGTCCGGCGCGTGCACGCCCTCGATGGTGATGATCTGGCTTCCGCCGGCCTGTGGGGCGAGCACCAGACAACTGTTGATCAGCCGGCCGTCCATGATCACCGAACAGGCGCCGCACTCCCCCACCGCGCACCCCTCCTTGGCGCCGGTCAGCGCCAGGTGGTCACGTAGCAGGGCGAGCAGGGTGATGTCGGCCGGCGCGTCAATCGAAACCGGTTTGCCGTTCAGTGTGAATTCAATCAACATTGGAACACCTTTCAGAGATTGGTGAAGTCTGAATGAATGATCGTTCCGGCCATCCGTCATTCCCGCGAAAGCAGGACGTCATTCCCGCGCACGCGGGAATCCAGGCTGGGGTAACTAGCT
>MNXL01000020.1 GCA_001871755.1 Anaerolineae bacterium CG2_30_64_16 | reverse complement strand
CTGGCAAAGCCGCATCCTTCGACTGCGCACGGCGAGAGTGCCGCCGTGCTCCGCTCAGGATGCTTCCTTGTGGCTATATTTGGAATTGCTGCGCAAGCCGGGCGGCAATTTGTAAACTGACATGGTTATGGTATAGTGTGTCTCACTATGACCCGCGCAACAATCTCTGCGCCGCGGCGATTCAAGGGTAAGTCTCACGTCTCCAGCAACTACGACAGGCTCAGCCGGTGGTATGACCTTATGAGCGGGCCGTTCGAGTCCCGCTGGCGAGATCTCGCCGTGCGCAGGCTGAACATCGCCCCCGGCCAGGCCGTCCTGGAGATCGGCTGCGGCACCGGGCACGGCCTGATCAAATTGGCCGAAGCGACCGGAACGGCCGGCCGGGTCTACGGCGTTGACCTGGCGGCGGGCATGTGCCGGGTGGCGCGTGCTCGCGTTACGCGATCCGGCCTGATGCAGGCGTCCGTGATCCAGGGCGCTGCCGCGGCGCTGCCGTGCGCAACCGGCTGCTTCACGGCGGTCTTCATGAGCTTCACGCTGGAGCTCTTCGGCGGCGCGGCGGCGGCGCGGGTGCTCAGTGAGTGTCGGCGGGTGCTCGGCGCAGATGGGCGCCTGGGTGTGGTCTCGCTGGAGCGGCGGGGACGCGACACGCTCATCACGCGCGCGTACGACTGGGCGGGTCAGCGCTTTCCTGAGTGGATCGACTGCCATCCGATCCCGGTCGCGGACCTGCTGTCTGGCAACGGCTTTCGCCCCATCGACATGATCCAGGGCGCTATTGGGGGGTTGCCCGTGGCCGTCGTCATTGCGCAGAAGATCGGCTTATGACTCAACCCGCAAGCACCATCAGAACGGAGAAGCCATAGTGGCTCACGTCTCTCACAAGCTCAGAAACGCCCTTGAAGGCGCGCTGGCCGGCGGAGGGGACCCGGCAACTTCGCCCCTGTATGTATTTGGGCCCTTCTTGAGTCTCATCATGGCATCCGGCGCGGCCCGGATCGTCTTTGGTGGGTCGGTTTGGCTGGCCGTCCTGACCATCGCGGTGGTCTCGGCCATGTACCGGCTGGTCATGCAGTGGGTCACCGATGGCTCCGGCGGGAGCGGCCTGAGCGAAGAAGAGTTCGGCGGCTGGGCGGTCAAGGTCAACGCGGCCATCACTTTCATCGAGTACACCCTGACCTTCCTGGTCAGCATGGCCGCGCTGGTCACCTTTATCGCCGACCGCTTCCCGGTCCTCAACAGCCAGATCCTGGGGTTCCCCTACCGCACCCTGGTCGCGGTCGGGCTCAGCCTGTTGACGGGCTGGCTGGTCAACCGAGGCCCCAGGATGGCCGCCCGCACCTTTGGCCCGGCCACCGCCGGCGTGCTGGTCTTGCTCTGGCTGATGATCCTGGCGACGCTGTTCCGCACCGGCTTGCATCTGCCGGCGCTATCCTTCAAAGCCTTCGTGCCTCCGAACCTGCACTTCACCGTCGGCGGCTACGTCCGCATCCTGGCGGTGATGACCGGCATCGAGGTGTTTGCCAACCTGGTGGCCGCCTTCGACGGCACTCCGGAACAAAAAAGCCGCAAGGCCTTCGGGAGCCTGCTCATCATTATGTGTACCACGGCCGCGGCTATGCTGATCGTTGGCCCGGCCATCTTCGCCCTGTCTGATCGCCGCAATACCCACGTGTCGGTCTTCACCCAGACGATGGACCAGCTCCTGCCGGCGCCCCTGGCTTACCTGGGCTCGCTGGTGGGCGTCTTCGTCCTCATGTCGGCCTGCGCAGCCAGCGCTCAGGGCCTGCAGAATCTGGCCCGGGGTCTCAAAGAGCGCCACTACATCCCCGCCGCTCTCGGCGCGCTGAACCGCTATGATGTCGCCGCCAAGCCGGTCTGGCTGGAGGTCGGGATCGTCGGCGTGTGCTTCCTGCTGTTTGGCACCCACGAGGCAACCTACCTGGCCCTGTACGCGGCCGGCGTCTTCATCTTGCTGAGCATGACCGGCTGGGCCGTCACCCAACGCCTGGTGCGTGAGCTGTCCGGCCGCTTCTCGTTCCGCCGGGCGGTCCCAGTCGCCAGCACGACGACCGCGGCCTTGTTGACGACCGGCGCCACGCTGATCATCTTCGAAGAGCGCTTCCTGGAAGGCGCCTGGGCCTACTTCATGCTCATCCCCGTCCTGTATTTCGCGTTCACCTACTTCCGCCGGCGCATCGGCGCGCCTGCGCCGGAGATGGACTACCTCGGCCAGATCAATGCCAGCCTGCTGGCCGGCTTTGGCTTTGGTCAGGCGCCGGTCCATGCTGCCGCGAATGGGGAACAGATCCAGGTCAAGATAGGCTGGGTGCCCGAGCCGGTTCGCACTTACCGCCGGCTGAACGGCAACATCAAGATTGACCGCGTTCTCACGCTGCTGGATGGCTCCAGCTATGCAGCTCAGGCGCTGCCCATGACTCGGTTCATCTGCGAGACCACCGGCGCCCATTTGACCCTCCTCGCCGCTTCCCGCAATTACCAGGCGGGAAGCAACGCACAGGCGGAGACCGAAACCTACCTTAGCCTGGTGGCCGAGAAGGTCCATGCGGCCGGAATCAAAGTCAACGCTACCGTCCGAGCGGATTCTCCAGCCGAAGCCGCTCACCAACTGGTGGCCGAAAAGGACATCGACCTGATCGTTGTCACCACCCGCGGGCGCTCGAGTGAGAAGAATTGGTTGCGCGAGGGGTTGTCCAGTAAGCTGGTCCACCTGCTGGATATCCCCGTCCTACTGGTGCAGGTGTTTGAGAGTGGTCCGCCTGAAGCGCCCCATTTTGGCCGGATCCTGGTCGCTTTGGATGGTTCGCGCTTCGCCGAGCAGCTTGTGCCCTACGCCCGCCTGCTTGGAAAGCAGTTCGACTGCGAGCTGATGCTGATTTGCGTCCCCGCTGTCCCGGAGAGCGGGAAATACCGTGCCCCCGCCAGCGTCATCCACGCCATCCGTAAGCAAGCCGAAGCCAGCATGCGAGCGTATCTTGCTTCGGTCGCCGAAAGCCTGCGCGCAGAGGGGTTGACCGTCCGCACGGTCGTGACCGGATCCTACCCCGCGCGCACCATCGTCGATGTAGGCAAGCGCGAAGGCGTAGATTTGATTATGATTACCTCTCAGGGGCGCGGAGGCCTGGACCTGGTCTTTATGGGCAGCGTGGCCCAGCAGGTGGTCCAGTTGACCGACCACCCGGTCTTGATCCTGCCCATCAACAAAGAGCTCGCCGAGTGACGGCACAATCAGTCCAGTGGCCTGTTGCTCCCGGCCCCTTCGCCCGTATCCGTCATGGTCCGCCGCCGTGGGCAGAACGCGCCGGTCTGCCGGCAGTACTCAGCGTAAGCCTCCCCGTAGCGCAGCAGCAGGTCCTGCTCCTCGGCCCAGCACATCACCAGGAAGATGGGGATGTAGATAAATGAGAAAAGGGCCAGGAACGGCGAGTTCAGCAGGAACGCAAAGAGCAGCCACAGCCACACCTCGCCGGCGGCCTGTGGGTGGCGGATGTGGCGGTAGATGCCGCGATACATCCGGTGCTCCGGTTTGGGCCGCATCGCCTCCTCGCCGGCATCCCTGACGCCGATGGCCATCAGGACGCCGGCAGGCACGGCGATGAGCACGGCGATCAGGATCGAGACCGGCCACGGCCAGGGGAACGCCCTGGGCAGGGGCGCCGGCAGCGGGAAGAAGAAGTAGAGCACGTAGCCGGCCGCCGCAATCCCCTCGAAGATCCCGGCGATGATGCGGTCGCGGCTGGCATCCGCATACGCGCGCGGCCCGATGACCTGCGCGTGACCGGCCAGGCTGACGCTGCGCACGTAGAAATAGAGCAAGAGCAGCGAGGCCAGGATCAAGACGGCGACATTGAGCCAGGCGATCATGTGTCACCCCAGAATGCGCCGGATCGTGACGAAGTGATGCTCGTCGTGATGCGCGCCGACCCGTAACGCCTGGATCATGTTCAGGCAGCCGATCGCGGGATCGTACAACCGGGTGTTGCCCAGGACGCGCGCGTCCTTGCCCGCGTAGAAGCGGCGCACCCGGCCATGCTCTGCGGCCATCATCTCATGCAGAACCGCCAGGGCGGCCGGCCGCTCAGGCGTGTATTTCGGCGGCCACAGCCATCCGACGTTCAGGGGGAAGCCCGGCCGCGCGTAGACGTCGTCGATCTCTGTCTGGTAGGGCCGGCCGCGGCGCAGATAGCCGACCGGCGCCAGCACGGCCCAGAAGGCCTGGAACATCTGCCGGAAGGATCGCAACGCGACCGTCGCGTGCGCCAGGTGCTCTCCTGCGGATCACTCCTCCGGTCTGGGCCACTGCCACAAGCGAAGCGGCCCTGTGGACAGCCGCGCATCCTCAACCGTCGCCAGATCGGCGAAGATTGCCTCGCGCTGCGCGTCCAGCAGCGCCAGGTAGTCAGACACGACCGGGTTACGCTCCACGTTTGCTCCTCCTCACAAGTCCACGATGGCAGGATGAATACTTAACTGCCCGTGGAAGTCAACCGACCACCTGCCCGAACGCTTCTTGCATGTAACACGGCTTCATTTGGCGACACAGTCTTGCTGAGGTGGTTGTGCGATGATAACCGCTACCGTTTTTTGACCAGCAGCGGCAAGTGCAGTGTGGCGCCAGAGGTTGCAGTCGACGTCGGCGTCCGCGTGGGTGCGCCAGTCAACGTAGGCGTCGGTGTGCGAGTTGCCGTCGGTGTCCGCGTGGGTGTCGCCGTAGACGTCGAGGTCGGATACCACTCATCGGCGCCCAGGTCGGGCACGTTGTCTTGCGGGTAGCGCGGATACGGCCGCACTTGACCGTCAATGTCGTCGGTAACGCCCTTGCTGAGCGCCGCGTCAATCGCCCGCGAGCTATCGTTCAGGTGAAAGCCGTCGGCCGCAAAGGCCGGGGCGCCGACCACGGCCCGTGTCACCGTGTGCGCGCCTGTCCCGCCGATGTTCCCATGGCCGTTCTCGTGCCATAGCACGCCCTCGACCCGCACCTGGCTATCGACCGACACGGTGATGCCCACCTGATGTTCAGTGATGATCGCGTTCACCTGACGCACGTCGCTTTCGAAGAAGAGCATCATGCCGCTGCCGTCGCCCCCCGTGTTGCGGGCCAGCGTCGTGTGGTAGAACTGCGGCGCCGATACCTCTACCGCGATGCCGGCGCCCCGCGAATCGGCGCTGGCGCCGTTGATGTTGTCAATCACCACCGTGTTCACGAACACGGAGCGGTCGGCCTGGCCGATGTAGATGCCGCCGCCATCCCCGCGACGCCGGGCGCTGGCCGTGTTGCGCAGGAAGATGTTGTTGTGAAAAGACGCCGACGGTCCAACGCTCCAGGGATAGCCGCCTTCGATGTAGAGGCCGCCGCCGATGCCTGCGCCCTGGCTGTTGCCCGCGTTGTCCTCGATCGTATTGCCCTCCAGAGTTGCCCGGCTCTGCGAGATGCTGAGGCCGCCGCCTTCACCCCAGTCGTCCATGCTGGCAGTGTTGCTGTAGATCAGGTTATGGGTCAGCATGGAGGGGCTGGCCAACAGATACAGCCCACCCCCGCCGCCGGTTCCGCTAGTCGCGGCCGTATTACTGAAGATCGCGCAGTCTTGGATCGTCGCCGTAGCGGTGACGATGTAGATGCCGCCACCGGCATTATGCGCAGCGCCCCAGATTCCGCCTCCCAGGCCGGTGGCGTTGCCGGTGGTGATTCGCAATCCTTGCAGGGTCGGAGCGATGGCGCCGGCGATGACCACCACCCGTCCCTGGCCGCCAGCATCCAGCGTCGTCGGGTTGGCGGCCGGATTCGACATGGCCCAGTTCCCAGTGGTATAGCCACCCTGAATGGTCACGGTCTTGCTGATGTAGACCAACTGCGAAATGGTCGCGGGGCCGCCGTAGCCCGGCGGCACCGGCCGGCTGTGCATATCGTTGTAGACACCAGTCGCAACTTTGATCACGTCACCGCTGGCGGCTGCATCCACCGCAGCCTGGAGCGACGCGTGGTCGCAAGCCGGCGGGCCGGCTGGACAGACGCGCAGCTCACCCGCTGGCGAGAGTGCACTGATTTGAGTTATCAGGACGGACAAGAGCGTCAACGAGAGCGCCAGTCCAAAACCCAGGGAAAATAGAACACGCCAGAATCTGGTCTTCATGGATGCCTCCTGTGCAGGGAGTGCGGCGGGGAGTGGGCATCGGGATCTCATGTCAAGTGCCTCGGTGTGGCGTGGCCGCCCAACGACCAGCACCGGCCGCGTTCACCCGCTCATCATACTCACACCGATCGGCTGCCTCGTCACACTTGGGCCTTCAGTTCGGCCTTCTCCAGAAACTTCTCCAAGATCCGATCGAACTCCTCAGGGTTGTCCATGTTGGCATTGTGTGCTGCATTGGGGATGATCCTGAGTTCCCGCCCCTCCTTTGCCGCCCAGCGATCGCAGTACGTCCTGACCTTGCCTGTCCTGTCCCTGGCACCGCAGACAATCAACACCGGACAGCGCAGGCGGGCGTGATTGTATTGCAGCAGGCCATCGTATACGGCGCCCATGATGTGAGCGATCTCCGTCTTGGTGAAAGTCTTGAGCGTCTCCAGGGCGTAAGATCGCGCTGCGGGACTGATTGCGATCTGATTTGCGATGGTGTTGACCAGGGTGGAATAGGGATATAGGCTCAGGAGGAAAGGTGTGATCGAGAGCAGCCACCGGTCAAGGCCCGAATAGTATGACACTTGGACCGGCGATGAATCCACGGCCGAAATCGTGAGCACTCTGGCGGGGTGTTCCGCAGCGGCGATCTGACTGATGTACCCGCCCATGGACTGGCCCACCAGGTGCGCGCTGCTGATGCTCTCCGCATCCAGGATTGCGATCAGCTCTTGCGCTGCGTTCTGCAGCGAGAAGTGTTCATAGGGCCTCGATTGCCCGTGCGCCGGGACGTCCCAGGTGATGACTCGGAAGCGCTGCGCGAAGTGGTCCATTTGAAACCGGAACAGCCCGTGGTCCATGGTCGCCCCGTGCGTAAAGAGCATCGCTCGATCACCGTCACCGTCCATCCAGTAGTGCACAGCGCCGCGCCCGGTCGATATTGATTTGTGAACCATGAGAGAGCCTCCTGATACTACCAGCCGACTGGCTCAGGTGGATTCCTCCTTGTCAGACCCAACAAAAAAGCAACCCCATAACGCCGAAGAGCCGGCGCCGCAGCACCTTGACCGGAATCACGGCGGAGTTCTCGGGTCCCCACATGAGATCGGCGAGGGGCTCGCGTTGTGAGCGCCAGCGATGCTTCCGCCTCCGCCTGAGCCGCGGCCGCAATCATGGCTCAGACCTGCGTTTGGAGCGAGCGGCGCTGGTTTGGGCGATCTACCACGACTTCGAGCCCGCCCAATGGAGGTCTGAACGCAAACGACACTATCGCTACCCCGGCCAGAGCCCCCTGCAAGTGGCCGGCGCCCCACCGGGCAAGATCAGCTATCTCGATGCTTTGGGCGTGTGAACG
>MNXL01000114.1 GCA_001871755.1 Anaerolineae bacterium CG2_30_64_16 | reverse complement strand
CTTTGTGGGCCAGGTTGTCACCTTCTTGGTTCCGGTTTGTCCGGGTTAGGTAGATCGATGCTCGCTGCGAGCATCTGCTTGCTAAAGCCAGATGCCTGCATTATACTGCTATCAGCTATCAGCCATCAGCCATCAGCCAAGCGTAAGCCGCCATCAGCTATCAGCCATCAGCCATCAGCTATCAGCTATCAGCTATCAGCCATCAGCCATCAGCCAGGCGTAAGCCGCCATCAGCCAAGCGTAAGCCGCCATCAGCCAAGCGTAAGCCGCGATCAGCCATCAGCCGGGCGACACGAGGAGATGTCTGCATCCATGAAGACTATGAAAGCGCTCGTCAAGAAGTATGCCAGGCCGGGTCTGTGGCTCGACGAGGTACCCGTGCCTGAGGTCGGGATCAACGATGTCTTGATCAAGATCCGCAAGACGTCGATCTGCGGCACCGACGTGCACATCTGGAACTGGGACGCCTGGGCGCAGAAGACGATCCCCGTGCCGATGGCCGTCGGCCACGAGTTCGTCGGCGCCGTCGCCGCGATGGGCAGCAACGTTCACGACCTGGTCATCGGCGAGGTCGTCTCAGGTGAAGGGCACATTGTGTGCGGCAGATGCCGGAATTGCCTGGCCGGCCGGCGCCACCTGTGCAATGCCACGAAGGGTGTGGGCGTGAACCGGCCGGGCGCCTTCGCCGAATACCTGTGCATCCCGGTGACCAACGTCTGGCACGCTGATCCGACCATCCCCCTGGACTTGCTGAGCATCTTCGACCCGTTCGGCAACGCCACCCATACGGCCCTGGCGTTCTCTGTGCTGGGCGAGGACGTGTTGATCACGGGCGCCGGCCCCATCGGCCTGATGGCGACGGCGATCGTGAAACATGCGGGCGCGCGCTACGTCGTCACCACGGACCTGAATCCCTATCGGCTCGAACTGGCCAGCAGAATGGGCGCCACCGTGGCGTTGAACGTCACGGAGAGGCGAATCGCTGACGTGCAGAAGGAACTGGGCATGACGGAGGGCTTCGACATCGGCCTGGAGATGTCCGGCAGCCCGCAGGCGTTCAGGGAGATGCTCGCCAACATGTGTCACGGCGGCCGGATCGCGATGCTGGGGATCCCCAGTGACGAGATAGCCATCGACTGGAGCACTGTGATCTTCAACATGCTCACCATCAAGGGCATCTACGGCCGCGAGATGTTCGAGACCTGGTACCTGATGCAGTCCATGCTCAAATCGGGGCTGGACATCACGCCGGTGATCACGCACAAGTTCCACTACACCCAGTTCGAAGAGGCTTTTGAAGTCATGCGCTCTGGCAACTCCGGGAAGGTGATCCTGGATTGGACTGAGGGGGGAAGATACCATGACCAACCAGCGCAAGAAACGCAGCCGCCGAATGCCGATCCTGCCTGCTTTTCAGACGCCGGGTATCCGCTTGACGACGCCGGAAGGTGACGATTTCGTGTTCGCGAAGGCGACTTACCAGCACGCTGCCCCGGAGCAGATCCGCCAGGTTCTGCAACGGGCGGACGATTTCGGTATCGACGACGAATTACAGCCGGATCCGGCCGGTTCGTACAATTTTCCGTGGCTGGAAACGACCCCCAAGCGGTCCAGGCCCGTGCCCATCGGTCAACGCGTCCTGGCGCAGTTGACCCTGACCCCGACGACCCTGGAGATCGACGCAATGTCGCTGCGGCGGTTGAACGCCTGCCGGCGGCGACTGGAGCGGTTGCTGGGAGACCGCATCCGCCTGGTCGGGACGGAAGTGAAAGACATGGAGCAGGCGCCCCCGCGAACGCGGGGGCCACGGCCTGAACCCGAAGAACCATTTGTGCCGCCGCCGGAAATGATCGCCGAGATCGAAGAGAAGATGCTGCGCCAATGGATCGATGACTCGATCCCGGCGCTGGGCGGGCTGACACCCCGGCAGGCAGTCAGGACGCCCGAAGGCCGCCAGCAGGTCCTGGAATTGATCGAGCACGCCGGGCGGATGCAAAGGAAAATGCCGAAAACGCCCGGGGTGTTCGCTCCAGACTATCGCAAGGTCAAGAAGATGCTGGGTTTGGAGTGATGGGCGTGGATGAGAAGGGAGGGCAAACAGGCATGGAGCACGTCACAGAGCAAGAATCGGAGCTGCTTCAGGAGCAGATCGAACGCCGGCGCAAGCGCGGCGTCGAGGAGCTGGCCAGGATCGTCAACCGGGGGCGGCACCCGGTCTATAGCACTTTTGAAGTCACCTCTACGTCCGAGCAGGCCTACACGGTCCAGGTCCGCTCCCTCACCGAGCGGCTCAACACGTGCACCTGCCCCGACTACCGCACCAACACCATCGGCACGTGCAAGCACATCGAGGGCGTGCTGGCCAACCTGGCGCAGGAGTTCGCCGACCGATGGGCGGAGTTCGTCGCGCAGGCGCCGCCCATCGCCCAGGTGTACGTGCACCACGCCGAGCGCACCACCGTCCGCATCACCCTGCCCTTCCCGGATAACCGCCAGTTCCGGGAGCTGCTGCCGCGCTATTTCGACGCCGAGGGTGTGTTGCAGGGTAAGGTCACGCAGAGCTTGCCGGCGTTGCTGGCCGAACTGGCCCGGCTGCCCGCGCGCGAACGCGAGCAGATTCATGTGGACCAGGCCGTCCAGGATTACCTGAAAAACCAGCAGGACATCGAGGCGGTCGGCGAGCAGAAACGGTGGTTCCTCGACCAGGTCGAACAGGGCAACCGCTCCCTGAGCGTCATCTCCACGCCGCTCTACGGCTACCAGGAAGAGGGGATGCTGCACCTGTCGTTCGGCCGCCGCGTGCTCCTGGCCGACGACATGGGCCTGGGCAAGACGATCCAGGCCATCGCAGCCGCGGCCCTGCTGAAGCAACTGCGCGACATCCAACACGTGCTGGTGGTCACGCCCGCCTCGCTGAAGCATCAGTGGGCGCGCGAGATCCGCCGCTTCACGTCGCTGTCCGCGCAAGTGATCGAAGGCAATCAGATTCAGCGCCGACAACAGTACCGGGACCTCCAGTTCTTCAACATGATCAACTACGAACTGGTGCGGCTCGATGAGAAGGAGATCGCCAGGCGCGAGTTCGACCTGGTGATCCTCGATGAGGCGCAACGGGTCAAGAACTGGCGCACGAAAACCGCGGACACGGTCAAGCGGCTGCGCAGCCCCTACGCCTTCGTCCTGACCGGCACGCCGCTGGAGAACCGGCTGGATGAGCTTTATTCGGTCTTCCAGGTTATCGACCCCACAATCCTCGGCCCGTTGTGGCGTTTCAACCAGCGCTACTACGAGACCGAGCGGCGCCCCTCCGGCTCCTACAAGGTGCTGGGTTACAAGAACCTGGACGAGCTGCGCCACCGCATCGCGCCCTACGTTATGCGCCGCGTGCGCGACGAGGTGTTGCTCGATCTGCCCGAGCGCCTCGACAGCAACTTCTTCGTAGAGATGACCCCGCCGCAGTGGGACGCCTACTACGAATATGAGCAGCGGGTGGCCAGGCTGATGGCCCAGGCGCGACGCCGGCCGCTTACGCCGGAGGAGCATCACATCTTGCTGGGGTCGTTGATCAAGATGCGCCTGATCTGCAACGCGCTGGCGCTCCACGATCCCGAGATCAAGCCCCAGGACCGCGAGCGGACCGCGCCGAAGTTACGGGAACTGCGCGAGATCCTGGGTGAGGAGGTCGCCGGCAACGGACACAAGGCGATCCTCTTCAGCCAGTGGTCGGGGATGCTGGCGCTGACCGAGCCGGCCCTGGAGAAGCTCAAGGTCGGTTACGTGAAGCTCACCGGCGACGTGCCCACCCACAAGCGCGGCGCGCTCATCGAGCAGTTCTTCGATGACCCCCGGTGCAAGGTGTTCCTCTCGACCGACGCCGGCGGCGTGGGGCTGAACCTGCAAGCGGCCAGCATGGTGGTGAACCTCGACCTGCCCTGGAACCCGGCCGTGCTCGACCAGCGGATCGCGCGCGCCCATCGCCACGGCCAGGCCCACACGGTCAACGTGATCAACCTGATCGCCCAGGGCACCATCGAGGAGCGCATGCTGGACACGCTGGCCGCCAAGCGGGCCGTCTTCGACGCCGCATTCAACGAGGACAGCACGGTGGTGGATCTCTCCTTCAAGGACGCCGGCCAGGGCGTGCTCCAGCGACTGGAGGTGCTGCTGGGCGGCCAGGCCGCGGTCAAGCCGGAGCTGGTGCTGGAACCGACCGCTGCACCCGTCCCCGCGCCGGAGGCCGCGCCCGTCCCCGTGCCGACGCTGCAAGACTTCGCCGACCTGCTGGTGGGCCGCTATCCGGGCCGCATCCTGCTGGTGCGGCAGGCGCCGCAGCTTCCGGGCGCGCCGACCGACGGGAATGTGCTGGTGGTCGTAGATCGCGAGCCGGCCAGGTTGCGGCCGCAGGTCGAGCAGTTGCTCGGTGAACACTACGGCGACTTCCCCGTGCCGGGCCTCTTGCTGATGGAGCAGGAAGGGTACCGGGCCCTCGCCATGCTCACGGGCGCCATCATGGCGCAGACCGCGGAGGCGGCCATCGTCTACCAGGCGCCGGCCATCCCCGCGCCAGCCCGCGACGATGCGCGCAAGGCGCTGGAGCAAAAGCTGCGTCGCGCCGGCCAGGGCTTCGACACCGCGGACAAGCGGCTCAAGCTGGCCGCGGTGGTGCTGGGCGGTGGTTTCCCCGAGGAGGTGATGCGGCCGGTGCGCCAGGCGATGGGGTGGGCGCTGAGCGCGCACCTCTCGCTGGTCAAGGACAAGGCGCCCGCGGAGGAGTTGCCCTCGCCACGGCTGGTGGAAGCCGAGCTGGTCGCGCCTGGTCGCGTCCCCGCCGACCTGGCCGCGCGTGTGGACCGCGTCCGCGTCCTGTCTGCCCCGCCGGCCGAGGATGAGGAAGCCCCGCCACCCACCACCGAGGCTGCCGAAGGCTTTATCGCCACGATCCAGCAGTTGATCGATCTTGGGCGGGAATGGGTGGCGAAGGAGGGAATGTAGGCAATCCGCAAGAACGCTCTGACTGGCCTTCCATGATCCGAATGGAAGAACTTGATTGACGAGTGGTCCTAACCCTGGTAGAATAGCTTCAGGTGGTGCTCAGTGATGTGAGCGGCCGATAGGGAGATGTGCGCACAGAATCTCACAGAGGGAGTGTTGCACGTTGGCGACAGAACTGCAGTTTGAGTGGGACTCGAACAAGGCTATCAAAAACGTTGAGCGACATCGAATCTCCTTTGAAGAAGCGGCAACGGTGTTTGATGACCCGATGTTTATCACCCTCATTGACGAAGAGCATTCTGTTGACGAAGACCGGTATATTACCATTGGCTTGTCATGCCATGGTCGGTTGCTAATGCTGGCCCACACTGATCGCGAAGGCCGGATGCGCATTATCAGCGCGCGTAAGGCGACGCAAAAAGAGGAGCAGTTCTATGCAGAAGCCGAGTGACCTTGACGACTACGAGCTACGGGAAGAATACGACCTATCTAAGATGACCATTGTCCCAAAGGGTCGATATGCGCCTCAGCGGCGGGTAGGAAAGAACGTAGTTGTACTTGCGCCAGATGTTGTGCAAGCCTTTCCGACTGATGAAGCCGTGAACGAGGCCTTGCGGCTCGTCATGCGAATTGCGGAGGTTCCGAGCAAATATGCGGCTATGACGCTGAACCCAGCATGACGATCTTCTTCGAAAAACCATCTCGCGTGCTGTAGCCACGGTTCGACAAGCTCGGCAGAGCCGCTCACGATAATGTCTGTGATTGAGCCACCTTCTTCATTTGCCGTGGGGTTGCGCGCGGCACGGAAAACTGCCCGGATAGTCAACAAGCATCATGACCGTCGAGATTCTTCTAGCTCCTGCCGGCCGCGGCAAGACCGCCCACGTCGTCGCCGCGATTCGCGAGCTGCCACCGCTCTCCCCCGTACGCGTCCTCGTGCCGGACCAGATGGAGGCGGTGGCGTTTCGCGGCCGGTTGGCGCGGGCCGGGGGTGCGCTGGGCGTCGTGGTGCAGACCTTCTACGGCCTCTACGCTGACGTGCTGGCGCTGGCCGCGGGGGCGGGCGCGCGGGGGCCTGGAGAATCGGACCAGGGCCTGGCGCGGCTGTTGCCCGCGGTCCGCCACCGCCTGATCCAGCGCCTGGCAGAGCGCCTGTCCGCTGCCGGCGAGCTCCCCTACTATGCGCCGGCCTGCCGCGCACCCGGCTTCGCCCGCATGTTGGGGGACCTGTTCGGCGAGCTGAAGCGAGCGCGCGTTTTCCCTGATGAATTGACGCCGGTTTTGGCCGGCCGCGAGCCGCGGCTGTCCGAGCTGGCGCGGCTCTACGCGGCCTACCAGGCCTGGCTGCTCGACACCGGCTGGGTTGACGCCGATGGCCAGGGCTGGCTGGCCGCGATCGCACTGGAGGAACACCCCGAGCTCCTGTCCGACCTGGCATTGCTGGCCGTGGATAGCTTCGACGAGTTCAACCCCACCCAACTCCGCCTGCTCCGCTTGCTGGCCGACCGGGCCGCGACCACCCTGATCACCCTCACCGGCGACCCGGAGAACCCCGAACGGCTGGCCCACCGGCGCTTTGCTCGCGCCCGTACCGCGCTGGCCGAGGCGTTTGGACCTGACCCCCTAACCCCCTTCCCTACCAGGGAAGGGGGAACGCCGCTCCCCTCCCTTCCCAGGGGAGGGGCTGGGGGAGAGGTCGCACCTGACCCCCTGGCCCACCTGGAAGAAAACCTTTTTGTGGCGGGCGCCCGCCTTGCGGCTGCCGGCGATGCGGTCACCTTCCTCGAGGCGCAGAACCGGGCGACCGAGGCCCGCGAGGCGCTGCGTTGGCTCAAGGCGCGCGTGGTCCGCGATGGGGTCGCGCTTGCGGACGTGGCGGTCGTGGCCCGCGACGTGACCCCCTACCGGCCGTTCCTGGAAGAGGTCGCCGCTGAGTTCGGGATGCCGGTGCGCTTTGCGTCCGGCGCGTCACTGGCCGCGAGTCCGGCCATTGCCGCGCTGCTGAACCTCCTGGCGCTGCCGCTCCAACCGGTCAATTGGGCGCCGCGCGCCCTGCTCGACGCGCTGACCAACCCCTACTTCGACTGGTCCGGCTGCGGGCTGGCAGGGTGGCGCAAGGCTGCGGCGGATGAAAACGCCCCCCTGCCCCCCCAACCCTTCGACAAGCCCTTCGATAAACTCAGGACACAGCTCAGGGCAGGTTCCTGGGGGGAAGCCGCCTTTCACCACAATCGGGAGGCAGGGGAAGCCGCCTCCCCCCAAGGTTGGGGGGTTGGGGGGGCGATCTCCAGCGACGCCGCGGACGCGGGCCGCCTGTACGACGTGGCCCTTGTCGGGCAGGTACTGGGCGGGCTCGACCAGTGGCGTGAGACGTTCCGTTACCTGGCTGGCCGCGCGGCGCTCGAAGATGCGGGGCAGGCGTCGATCATGGATGACCCGGACGCGTCCGACGAAGACGAGTTCGCGCCGCGGCGACCGCCTTCGGGTGCAGAGGCGCAGAGGTTGAGCGAAATCTTCGAGGCGGTCGTCGCACGGGTGATGCCCCCGCTCCGGGCCACGCTGCGGGAGCGGGTGGCGTGGGTCGAGGCGCTGATCGGCGCGGACCCATCCCTCGAAAGCGAGTTACTGGAGGAGGACGCGACCTCGCTGTACGTCGTGACGCGCGCTATCGAAAACGCGGCGACCGCGGCCCGTGACATCGCGGCCCTGCGCGCGTTCAAAGACATCCTGCGCGGGCTGGTGCTGGCCGATGCGGTGCTGGGAAATGGCCAGGATGTGTCCGTGCCTTACGGGCAGTTCGTCATCGAACTCGTTCAGGCCGTGGAAAACGTCACCTACACCGTCCCCGTCGAGGGCGAGGCGCTCCTGGTCGCGTCCGCGCTGGAGGCGCGCGGGCTGGCGTTCGATGCGGTCGCGCTGTTGGGGCTGGCGGAGGGGGATTTTCCCCAGGCCGAGCGCGAGGACACCCTGTTGCGCGACGCCGACCGTGTCTGGCTGGCCGCGCAGGGCTTGGCCATCGAGCCATCCCTCCAGGGTGACGAGGCCACCTTCTTCTACCAGGCCGTCACCCGCGCCCGGCGGCGCCTGCTGCTCACCCGGCCCTATCTGGCGGACGACGGGCAGCCCTGGGAGCCATCCCCCTACTGGTCGGCCGTGCGGGCGCTGTTCACCGATGCGGCCCTGAGCCACGCGCGCGCCGCGGATGCGGTGAATGACCCCGCTTCAACGCAGGAACATGCCGTGGTCGCGGGGCCGGATCAGCGGGATGTCTCGGCTGCGCTTCTGGCCGCGCGGGCCGGCGGTGGGCTGTCTCCCTGGAACGGCGATCTCTCGACGCTGGCGGATGAACTGGCGCGGCGATACGGCGCGGATCAGCCCTGGTCGAGCAGTCGGTTGGAGACCTACGCCAGGTGCCCGCTCTATTTTTGGACGGCCTATGTCCTGGATCTTGAGCCGCGCGAGGCGCCCCGGGCCGGCTTCGATGTGTTGACCCTGGGCTCGATCTATCACGCGGTGTTGGAGCGGCTCTACAAGCGCGTGCCCGACGGCGATCCCGAGCGGCTGCGCGCCGAGTTGCCCGCTATTGCGCGTCAGGTCTACGCGACCGCGCCCCAGGACTACGGCTTCCGCCCGACACCACTTTGGCAGCACCAGCAAGACGAGTTGACCGATGTGTTGCGCCGCACGCTCGACGGGTTGATCGAGGCCGCGGGGGAGCACGTCCCGCTGGCGCAGGAGCTGCCCTTCGGGTTGGGAGACCGGCCGCCTCTCATCCTGCAAGCAGCCGGGGGACCGGGCTTGCGGTTGCGCGGCTACATCGACCGGATCGACCGGGCGCCTGACGGCCGGCTGCGCGTCATCGACTACAAGGCCGGGTCGACGCCGATCTCGGCCCGCGATCTGGCCGAGGGTCGCCGCCTGCAACTGCCGCTCTACGCGCTGGCCGCGCAGAAGGCGCTGGCCGCGGAGGTCGCGGGCGGTTTCTACTGGCACATCACGTCGGCCAGGCCCAGCAGCCTCAAACTGGAGGGTTGCGACGGGGGCGCGGCCGGCGCCATCGAGACAGCCGTTGAACACGCCCTGGCGATCGCCGCGGCCGTGCGGGCCGGGCAGTTCGCACCCCGCCCGCCCGCCGAGGGATGCCCCGCCGCGTGCCCGGCGACCGCATTCTGCAACAGTTATGCGCCCAGGTCGTGGTGAGATGACGATTCTTGACCTGCTGCGCCTGACCGATCCGCAACGAGACGCCGCGACCGCTCCCGGCGACCTCGTCGTCACCGCGAGCGCGGGGGCCGGCAAGACGAGTACCCTGGTCGGCCGCTACCTGGCGCTGCTGGAGTCTGGCGTGCCGTTGCGCGGGATCGTCGCTATCACCTTCACCGACAAGGCCGCCCGCGAGATGCGGACCCGCATCCGCCGGGCGATCAGCGACTGGCTGGCCTCCGCGCGCGGGCGGGGACAGGCCCTGGCTCCATCTCAACGCGCCTTGTGGGAGGAGGCGTTCGCCGGACTGGACGGGGCCCGCATCGGCACCATCCACAGCCTGTGCGCGCAGGTGCTGCGCGAACACCCGGTCGAAGCCGCGCGTCTGGGCATCATGCCCGGCTGCGGTGTGTTGGAAGAGGGCCGCGCGGCCGTGCTCCGGGCGCGCGCGGTCGAAGAGGCGCTGGCCTGGGCCGCCGCCGATGTCGCGGCGTCGGGGCTGTTCGGCATCTTCGCCGAGTTCGGGCTGCGCCAGGTGCTCTCGACCCTCCTGGAAAAACGCCTTGACGCGGACACGGCCTTTGCGCGTCTGACCGAGGACCCGCGGCACGGTTGGGCCGCCGCGGTGCGCGGTTGGCTGGCCGAGAACCTGGACCACCCCGATTGGCGCTCTCCCCTTGACGCGCTCGCGGGCCTGCGCGGCGACGACCCGACGGACAAGCTGGAACTGGCCCGCCAGGCAGTGCTGGCGCACGCCGCGGCGGTGGCCGCCGCGCGGGGACGAGGCGATTTCGACACCGCGCTGGCCGCGCTGGCCGCGTTGCGCTCGGCCACAGCGTTGACCGGCCGCAAGGCCAACTGGCCCGGCGGCACGTTGGAGTCCGCCAGGGACGCCATGCGCGATCTGCGCGCTTACTTCGACGAACGGCTGAAACCCCTGGCCGATCCTGACAAGCCCGCCTCCTGGGCGCTGGACGAGCAGATTGCCGGGCTGATCGGACCCCTTCACGCGGCCTATTGTCAGGCGGTGGAGAGCTACGCGGCGGCCCGGCGGGCCGAGAACGCCCTCGATTTCGACGACCTGGAGGCCGGCGCGGTCGCGCTGCTGGAGATCCCCGCCGTGCGGACGACCTGGCAGGCGGCCCTGCGCGCGGTGCTGGTGGATGAATTCCAGGACACCAACGAGCGCCAGCGCCGGATCATCTACGCCCTGACCGGTTTCGATGCCCCACGGGCGGCCGGCGCGTCCTCGCTCTTCGTGGTCGGTGACGGTAAGCAGTCGATCTACCGCTTTCGGGGCGCGGATGTGACCGTCTTCCGCCGCGTAGAGGCTGACGTGGCGCGCGCCGGAGGTCGGGTCATCCCGCTTGACCTGACCTTCCGGGCACACGCGGCGCTGGTGGAGACGATTAACCGGCTGCTCGAACCGATCCTGAGCGAGGTCGCGCGGCCGGACCGGCCCTACGTCGTGCCTTTCGCGGGGCTGATCGCATACCGGCCCGCGCCCCGAGTCGAGATTGCCCCTCCGTTCGTCGAGTTTCAACTGGGGATCGGCGAGTCGGCCGACGCGGGGCGGCAGGCCGCGGCCGCCGGACTGGCCGCGCGGTTGCTCGAACTGCGCGGTCGGGAGGGGGTGGCGTGGCAGGATGTGGCGTTGCTGTTTCGGGCATCGTCCGCGTTTGCCGTCTACGAGGACGCGCTGGAGCGGGCGGGCATCCCGTTCGTCACCGTGGCCGGCCGCGGCTTCTACGACCGGCCCGAAGTGCGCCACCTGCTCAACGCCCTGGTCGCGGTGGCCGATCCCAGCGACGACCTGGCCCTGGTGGGATTCCTGCGCTCCCCGTTCGTCGGGCTGACCGATGCCGCGCTCTATCGGCTGCGCTTCCCGCCCAACTCAGTTGTGCCAGGGGACGCGCACAAGCCGCGGGCGCTTTGGCCGCTCCTCAACCATCCCGCGCTGCCCGACATCGTGCCGGCGGACGATCTGCCGCGCGCGGTCCGGGGCCGGGAGTTGGTCGCCGCGCTCCACGCGATGGCTGGCCGCGTGCCAGTGGCGACACTGCTCAAACAGTTGTTCGACCAGACGGGCTACCGCGGCCTGCTGGCGGTCGATGGCGGGTCCCGCGCCGCGCGCAACGTGGACAAGCTACTGGCGGACGCGCACACCAGCGGCCTGGTGAGCGTGCGCGAGTTCCTGGAGTACGTGGCCGCGTTGCGCGATGTGGGCGCGCGGGAGAGTGAAGCGCCGGCTGAGGCTGGCAGCGCGGTCCAACTGATGACGGTGCACAAGGCCAAGGGGCTGGAATTCCCGGTCGTGGTCATCGCGGATGCCGCCCACTCCGGGCACCGGGGGACGTCCCAGGTCCGGCTAGATGAGGTGATGGGGGTGACTGTAGATCCGGGGAACCGCGGGGAGGACAAGCGCCGGCCGGCCGCGCACGGGCTCGCGACGCTCCGCGATGCCGAGCGAGATGATGCCGAAGACCGCCGCCTGCTCTACGTGGCCGCCACCCGCGCTCGGGAAAAGTTGTTGATCAGCGCCCATACCAAGATCCTCAAAGGGGGCAGGCTGAGCGCATCCGGTTGGCTGAAGTTGTTGGGTCAAGTGACCGGCCTGGACGAGGTCACCCTGTCCGAGGCGCCCGCCGGTCCGCAGACGGTGACGCTGGCGGACGACGTCGGCTGCACGCTCTATCCGGTGAAAACCTCACCCCCCTGCCCCCCTCTCCTGCGAGGCGAGGGGGAAACCTACGCTCCCCCTTCCCTGGTAGGGAGGGGGGTCGGGGGGGTAGGTGGGCGATTTACAGGTCAAGATGCCCAGTTAATCTCACATGATCTGGTCGCGCCGCTGGCCGCGGCCGGGCCGACCGGCGTCGACCCCAAGCTGCGGGAGCGCGAGGTCGAGCCCCCGCGACGGGTGTGGCGCGTGCTCCCCCGGACTCAGGACGCGGGCGCGCCGGCGTGGGTGGTGGGGACGTTGGTCCACGCGGCGCTGCGGCACTGGTACTTCGCGGACGACGGGTTGGCCGCGTTCATGCGCCCGTTTGCCCTGGAGATGGGCGTGGTGGACGACGCGCAGCTCCATGCTGCGCTGGTGGAGGCCAGGCGTATGCTGCGCCGCTTCCGCGGCCATCCCCTGTGGGCGGAGTTGGACCGGGCGCAGCGGTGGCACGAAGCACCCTTCAGCCTGGTCGACGGGGCGCAGCCGGCGCACGGCGTGATCGATCTGCTCTGCCGGACCGGCGACGGTTGGCAGATCGTCGAGTTCAAGACCGACCGGCTCCCCGCCGAAACCGCTCTGTCCGCCCACATCCGGGCCAAAGGGTACGACGAGCAAATCGGTCGCTACGTGCGTGCGGTTCGGGCGCAACTGGGCGTGGACGCGGGTGCGGTTTTTGTCTTCCTGAACGTGGGCAACCAGATCGCATCGGTTACCCGCTGGTCTTCTTGCTGATGGGGTCGCAGTGGTTCTTGCTGGCTATTTTCCTTCTGACCGTAGCCAGCGGCTACGTAACGCTGAGACGCTCCTTCTGCTCGCAATGCATGAATTTCGCCTGTCCGCTGAACCATGTCAGCGAAGAAGTTCGCACTGAGTTTTTCAAGCGCAACCCGATGGTCGCCGAGGCGTGGGGCAGAACCAGTGACTGAAAGGCCCTACGACGGTCGCAGATGAACCGATAGGCACACTCACGAAGAGGAGGACGTAATGATCGCCTGGATTAACGCCATTGTTCTCTTGCTGACCACTTGCCTGACCGTAGTCTACTACGTCAAAAGCGCGGGACCGGCCGCGCTGGAACGAAAGATCGGTGCCGCGGCCTATGCCAGATGCACGCGCTACCGCACCGTCTCGGCTGTTTTCATGACCCTGGCCGGCATCAATTACGTCGTCTATGCATTTTACCCGCTTCCGTTGCCACTGCCGCGCGTCTTCCCCTGGCCTTACTGGGTCTCAGCGCTGATCGCGGTCGCGATTGCCATTCCCTCCGGTCTTCTGTTTGCATGGGGCATGAAAGATGCTGGCGAGGAAACCATGCTGGTCAAGCAAGAACACCAGCTCTACGGTGGCATCTACCGGAAAATCCGTCACCCGCAGGCTGCCGGGGAAGTGTGGTACGGGTGGGTGTTCGCTTTCCTGTGCCATTCCCCCTTCCTCGCCGTCTACTCGGTCATCTGGTTGCCGCTCTTTCACTGGATGAGCCGGGCCGAAGAACACGATTTGCTCATCCGCTATGGCAAAGACTACCAAACGTACCTGGAAAACACCGGCATGTACTTCCCCAAACGTCAGCGCGCCCTTACGGATGCCGCCGAGCAATCAGGAGGCTTGCAGTGAGCCGGTTTCTTTTCTGGCAGCGCTGGTTGTTCGTTTTCAGCCTGATCGTGATCGTGTTTGGCCTGGGTATGGCATTGCTCAATCGAACGCCGCTCTTCGCCGTTTTCGACAAACAGGTAAACCCAGTTTTCTGGGGACGGGGTCTCCTCCTACCTCCCGGTGTAGGCGCGTTCCAGGGCTGGTCCTACGGTGTGTTGGGCGCGACGATGGCAGGGTGGGGCGTCTTCCTGGCCTTCGTGACTTGCTACCCGTTCCGCAATCGAGAGCGATGGGCCTGGCAAGGAGCCTAAAATGCAAATCGTCATCTTGATCGTCGCAATGATCATAGCGCGGCCTCCGGCCGCAACCGAACCTATCACCACAAAGCATGTCTTGAGCCTGTCGAAAGGGCACAAAAACACGAAGGTCTCAAAGGCTTTGTGTCTTGGTGTCTTCGTGGTAAGGAAGATTCTCGCGATCAACGCAAATGTCGCGGGGTAATACTATA
>MNXL01000286.1:5249-12599 GCA_001871755.1 Anaerolineae bacterium CG2_30_64_16 | reverse complement strand
CAGTGACACGGCCGCTTATCCCAGCGGCGATGACCATTCGAATCGCGCCGGGAACGAAAAGGCGACCGCCGAGGTTGTCCAGTTGCTCAACGTCTTCTACCACCGCTGGGTCGCGCAAAAATGAGGCTCAGAATCCAGGCTCGGAGGTTAACCATGAAAAGCCAACGTGTTCTCGATACTGTGCAGGTACTCGATCCTGATCTGAACTCGAATGGGAAGAGGAGGAGGATGAACAGGCAGGTTATTGCCCTGGTAGTTGCGCTGACTGTACTGGCGCTATGTCTGGCTGGGTCCGGTCCGGTGTCCTTGGCGCAGAATGCCGCCACGTGGACGGTATCCGTCACCATCAATGAGCTGCACGACCTTGACGATAACGACGCCTCGGGAGCGTATGATTTCTACCACCACATTGTTATTAACGACCCTGAGAACTACGAGGTGCCTTGGACACCCTGTGATAACGAAGAAGACAATCTGGAGGGGTATGACATTTATCCAGATTGGGGTTGCTCGCGCGACTTGAGCGGTGACAATCCAACTGTTTTTGTCCTGATCTGGATCTACGATGACGACTGGCCCTCCGAGGACGATTTGATCGATATCAATCCCGAAGTAGGCGATGAAAACAGTGACAGAATTATAGCCTTCTGGTTCTGGCCGGCTACCCACCGCCTGAACATACAGGGATTTGACGATGATAACGACGGCGCCACAGACGAAGAGGGCGAGTTTCAGTGCGCACGGGGCCGGATCAGTATGGCAGGCACGCAAAAGGATCGAGCCCGCATTGTGTTCACGGTGGCCGGGACGGTGGAAGGCGCTAACAATGGAGACTCGGACTTCGACGGTTTGACCGATGCCGCAGAGCTGTGTGGCATAGACAGCAACGGCGACGGCACCGTAGACGTGGATCTGCCCGGTATGGGAGCCGATCCCTTCCGCAAGGACCTGTTCGTGGAGCTGGACTGGATGGTGGACTCCGACGGCGTAGCCCCCGCCGATCACAGCCACGAGCCGTGGCTGCCGGCGCTGATCAATGCCTGGCACGAACTCGATCGGGCACCAGTTACCAACCCTCCAGCCCCTGATGGTGTCGCGCGTCCGGGCGGGATCGCTTTACACCTGGACGTGGGGACCCTCTATGCCAATTACACTCTCATTTACGGCTTGAACACATTCACAGTGGATGCCACTGGTAATGTGGATGCGAATGGGGATGGCATAGTGGACATCGGGAACCTGGGGGCACTTGGCAACACCACGCCGGGCGGCGGAAACCGTGTCTGCGCCAACCTGACCCAAGCACCGTGCGCAGCTGGCCAACTGGGCGAGTTCACCCCATTGTCACCGGCCAATGCTACCCTTGCCTGGACAAACAACTTTGTTGCGAATCGGACGCGGGCTTTCCGCTACGTTCTCTTCGCTCACCTCAGCAACTCGGCAAACAACCCCAATGCCAGCGGCTGGACGCCATGGGGTGCAGTGGATTTCCTTGTATCGCTGGGAGCGCGGGCCAACCAGGGAGGGGGACTGGTAGGTCCCGCTGGTCTGCCAGTCAGCGGAAGCGTCGGCGACCACACCGGCACGTTCCTGCACGAACTGGGACATAGCCTGGGTCTCGGCCACGGTGGCGGAGACAGCATCAACCGGAAGCCGAACTACATCAGCATCATGAGCTACGACCACCAGTTCCGTGGTGTCACCTATGATCTCGACGGCGACGACCTGGCCAATCCGCTGACCGGGTTCGACTTCGACCACGACGGCCTGCCTGATAACCAGCGCTATACCTATTCCATGGACAGCCCCGCTTCCGACGACAACGTTCCCTTCACGGGCTTCCGCGGCGGCCTGCCGCCCCTTAACGAAATCTTTCTGGACGAACCGGAAGGAGTCGGCGATGGTCAGGCCATCGTTTTCTATGGACCCAAACCAGTAGATACCAATGTCCCCCCCGATGGCATCTGCGACGTCAATTGTGCCCTCCCTGTCAACTCTGTACTCTCTCGGCGCGCCAACCAGCCCTTTGACTGGAACCGCGACGGCGATTTCGTGGATCTAAACGTGAGCACCCTGGCAAGCCCACCCAATCCGGGGGGGATCAGCACCGACATCAACCGTGATGGCCTCGGGGCCGCCGGCCAAATGCTAACCGGCTTCAATGACTACAACTTCCTGCAGAACAACCCCCTCAAAGGGCTGAGTCCGGAGGAAGATGACGACTTCGTGCGCAGCCTGGTCCGGGTCACGGGACTGACCGAGGCGCAGATGCTGGCCGCCTGCGATCCCCAAGCGGTGGCAACCATCAAGTTCGAGGAACTGGCGCCCGGTACCGCCGTGAGCAACCAGTATGCCGCCCAGGGCGTGACCTTCGTGGCCGACGGCGTGCGCCAGCCCAGAGTAGCCGGCCCCGATCAACGCAATGGCTTGCCCAGCCAGTCACCTCCCAACTCGCTGGTCAACTCGCCTATACTGCCGGCCAATAGCGGGGGCGTCCCACTGGAGATGGTTTTCAATCCGCCAGTGCGGCTGGTGAGCCTGCGCCTGGGCCGTGTCACTGTAGGCAACCCGGCAAAGGATGAAGCCGTGCTTACCGCCTTCGATGCGGACGGATTTTCGATGGGTTCAGTGCGACGCGCAATCCCCGACTTTAACCAGGGCATCACCACCTATCTGGCGATGGGGGCAATCTTCCCCCAGTTGCTTATCTCTCGTGTCGAGCTTAACTATGACCTCAATCCCATCTCCAACCCGCTGGAGCCGGAACATATCGATGATCTCATCATCTGCCGGGACCTGGTTGCTCGCCAACCCACCTTCCCCGACGCGTCGGAATTCGGCGAGCAGACGGTGCGCGTAGATGTGGCGGCCGAGGTTCGGTACCCCGTGGCCACCGGTAACGAGCAACAACCCAGACGCTGGGAAGGGGCGGCGCTGTCCGACGTCTCCATCCAGTGGGAACGACCAGATGTAGGCGAGGCCGATAGCGGTGAAACGGCCTTCTCCCTCACCCCCAACGAAGGTGAGCATCTGCAGCTCACGGCGCCTGCCGCCGGTTTCCATCCCCAGTGGGGCCCGCTGACCTTTATCTACTGGCGGGAGGGAGACAATCTCTACTTCTCCCGAGAGGAAGTGGAGATGGCTTCCCGGGTGTTGCGCAACACCTCCTTCACGGCGGTATACCGGGCAGAGCTGTACAGGACTTATCTGCCGTCCATCGGGAAGAACTATCGCTTCGGCGGCACAACGCCCCCCATCCCATCATGGACCCCCACCTCCACTCCGACACAAACACCAACTCGCACACGAACCCCCACGGTCACACCGGCCAGCACTGTCACCCCAACGTCCACCGGGACACCGACGGCTACGGCAACGCCTACCCCGACGCCTACCCTGGCGCCGACCTTCACGCCCCTGCCCACCGAGACGCCTACAGCTACGGAGACGCCCACCCCTGTACCGACGCCGACCGCCACGGACACTGCGACATCGATACCGACCGCTACAGCAAGCCCAAACGCCACGCCCACGGACACACCCACCCCTGTGACGATGAGCCTGACGCCCAGCGCCGACGCCTACATCTACTCCGCCGCGCCGACCACCAACTACGGCGCCGCCACCACCCTCTACGTCGGCAGCCAGAGTACCAACGCCACCGGCCGCGCCCTCTTCCGCTTTGATCTGAGCCCAATCCCGGCCGGGGCCACGGTGCTGAGCGCCAGCTTCCAGGCTTTTGTTGTAGAGGCTTCGTCCTCGCCGGCAGTGCTGGATGTGGAGATGAAGCGCGTCGACACGGCCTGGCTCGAAAACAGCGCGACCTGGACCACACCGCTCTCCTACACAGGAGCAGATAATGTCAGCGGCGTGGGCACGGGCCTGGGCTACCACAGCTGGGACGTGACCAGCCTGGTGCAGACCTGGGTGAACGGCGCTACCAACCAGGGGATGGCACTGATGAGCAAGAACGAGACTACGATTGGCTGGCGCGGCTTCGCCAGCAAGGAGAGCGCCCCGCCGCCCAACCCGCCGCGATTGGTGATTGCCTATCGACCGTGAACTTGCTATGAAATACGAGACTCTGAAGCGGGTGAATAGGGGGTTCCTCATGCGAAATGTGAACACAGCCATCAGGTGGACTTGCCTCCTGCTGGCGGCAATAGCGCTACTCCTGGCGGTTGGTTCTGCAACGGCCCGGCCGCCCGGAGTTGCGCCGTTCATCACGACCACCGACTATTCGAGCTACGCAACCGAAAGCCTGCAGTCACCCCGACCCGGCGCGGCGGTCGCTGACCCCGACTGTGAGGAGCGCCTGTGGGCAGGAGTGAATAATGGGGACATCTTCGATGAACCTGACACGGCAGACGACCCTGATAAGACCCTGGGCGCCATGCTGGATGAATTGGTCGCGGCCAATCTCAAGGTCATCCGCGTGTTCATTGACCACCGCCTCGAATTAAGTGATGACGATGGTGATGATGAAGACACTGACGCGGATGCGCTGCCCATAGGCGAGTACAACGATTGTATCCTCGAGGCAATAGATCATCTCATGGTGGAAGCAAAGGAGCGGGGACTTCTGCTCTTGATTGTCTTTCTGGATCACAATTTTCTTCTAGGCCCGTATCCTATGTCGCCTGATTTTTACTCGTGGCGGGGATGCAAGACCCCTGCTAACGTGTATGCGCGATTGGCCGCCGACCCGAATTGGCAGGGAGGTTCTTATCCCAGCGCCTACCAACAACGAACCGAAAGACTGGGTTGGGGAGAGTTTTTTTCTGATCCAGCGGCCAAAGATGCATACAAGCAGCGAGTATCCCATATCCTGCACCATAGGAATCCATATTTCGGCAACCGCGAATGGAAGGACATCAACGATGTCATCTGGGCTTGGGAGCTCATGAATGAGCCGGAACACGTGACCGACAATGCCGACCAGCTTATATCCTGGCTGGATGAAATGGCGGCGTATGTCAAGGGAATCGATCCAGATACCTATCTCGCTTTGGATACAAAGCTCGACGACGACCCAGCGCCTTTTTCGCACAATTTCGCTCACGTGGACATTTATACTCACCACCCGTATAGCCGCTTCCTCGTAGACTCGATCCGTCACTTCAATAGCCCGGAGGGCGTCGGTGGACAGCACGGAAAGCTTCTCCTGGTCGAGGAATTCACTCCTTACCGTGATCCAGACGGTTCGTATTATGAAAACTCCTTTGAGTATAAGATAACGACGTCCGAGGAACTGAACACCCCTTGGATGTTCTGGGAATATGGATACAACTTCGACAGTGACGATGTTTGGCATAGTGGCGTGGACGAACATCTGTGGGATACGATCATTGTCCCGCATGCCACGAATATGTGGAACACGCGCTGGACAGGCAACGGTAGACAGTGGCGCGTGGAGGGGATGATCAACGCCCTCTCCCTTGCTCTGGACAACGAACTGACTGTCACGCCAGACCCGGTGTACGTGGGCGAGGGGGTGACCGCGCGTGGCACAGCAGGTGTGAGCGGATTGTGTGGCCTGGCTAACAACCTCCACACGCTGGTGGATTTGTGGGTGGATGGCGAACGTCCACCAGACACGACCATCACGAACGCCAACACAGCGGCAGCCGGCCGCGACCAGGTCGAGGTGCAATTTGGCTTCTTCTTCGACTACGGTCAGGAGGGCCCGCACCAGGTCCGCCTGGCGCCCCGCCACGATAATGGCGGCGCGAGCGATACGGTCGAGGTCGAGGTCCGGGCTCTGACGCCAGACTGGTACGACAGCCCCCACGGTGAGATCGCGTTTAACAACGATACCTTCGACCGGCGCGTGAATCCCAGCGCCAATCCTTTGGTCGATTTTGTCGAGAAGGTCAACGGCGTACTGCGCCAGTGGACGATGATCATCCCCGACCTCAACCTGCACCGGCGCAACGACCGTGATTTCTTCGAGATCAGATTACCGGAGCCGCCTGACGGCCAGCCCGAGTGCGTGGTCGGTGACCCCATGAATGCCTACGTCACCCTCACCTTGCGCCCGTCAAACCTGCCCGATCTGTGGCCCGCCAAGGTGTACAACCAGGCCACGGGTGAAGTGGCCTGGGACATCGCGGAGCCGGTTACCGTGATCGGGTGTCCGCGTTGGGCCAACGGGATTGGCGAGGAAGGCCGGTTGGTGCTAGCGGTAGGCAGTGAGACAAACTTCCCACCGCTGCGGGACTACAGCCTGGACGTGGTCTACACGTGGCCGTCCATCCACCTGCCGCCGAACCTCGTAAGCGCCATGCGCGCCGAAAAAGGCGCCGTGTGGCCCATCCTGCTTGAAGACATGCGCAAGTTGACATTGGTCTACCCCGGCTCCACCGGATCCTGGCGCCCTGGCAACTGCTGGGCCGATGGCCCCGGCTGCCCGGACTACCTGTTCTTCGAGTGGCCTCAGACGCGGGACCTGGCGGTGGAGACATCGCTGCCCGAGGCCCTGTCGTTTAGCCTGCTGGACATGAACCTGAACGTCATCGCCCGGGCTACACCGGCCGTGGTCGCCCAGACGACCAGCGCACCCGGAGTCAGGCGCCTGGCGGTCCGCAACCTGCCGGCTGGCCGCTATTTTCTGAAAGTACAGGGCAACCAGCCGGTGCCGCTATACACCCTCACGTTTGGCCGGCGGTGGCTCTACCTGCCCCTGGGGATGAAGGGCTATAAGGCAGGCCCACCTGTTACTCCGACACGGACACCCACGCCGACCGTCACCCGGACGGCGACGCACACACCGACCCACACGCCCACGTCCACGCCGACGCCCACTTCTACGGCGACATCCACACCAACTCAAACACCGACTCTCACGCCTACGGCCACCTCCACCACGACGGCAACCCCGACGCACACACCCACACCCACCCCCGTGACGCTGAACCTGACGCCCATCGCCGACACCTACATCTACTCCCCCGCGCCGGCCACGAACTACGGCGCCGCCCCCATCCTCTACGTCGGTAGCCAGAGCACCAGCGCCACCGGCCGCGCCCTGTTCCGCTTCGACTTGAGCGCCATCCCCGCCGGGGCGACAGTGCTGAGCGCCAGCTTTGAGGCTTACCTGGTGCAAGCCTCTTCCTCGCCGCCCACCCTGGATGTGGAGCTGAAGCGAGTTGACGCGCCCTGGCAAGAAATGGTCGTGGTCTGGAACACGCAGCCGGGCTACACCGGGGCGAATAACGTCATCGGCGTGGGGACGGGCCTGGCCTACTATAGTTGGGACGTGACCAGCCTGGTGCAGACCTGGGTGAACGGAGCGGCCGACAACGGCTTGGCGCTGTTGAGCAAGAACGAGACCACTATCGGCTGGCGCGG
>MNXL01000286.1:0-5221 GCA_001871755.1 Anaerolineae bacterium CG2_30_64_16 | reverse complement strand
AGAGCCCCCCGCCGCCCAACCCGCCGCGGCTGATGGTCACCTACCGGTCTTGAACTGCAAGGAGGTTCACTATGTTAGTGTATTACCGTTTTGTACGTCCCCTGGTCTTGTTGGGCACGTTGTCCGTGCTGCTGGTCGGCATCGTCGCCGCCAGCCACATCCCACGGCCCCCCTTCCTGGACACCAGCGTCCCCGGCATTCCCGCCGGTGATCCGGCCGACGGGCAAACCTACGAATTCTGGTACACCCTCACCTGTCCCAGCGTCATCAGCAACCAGCCCTGCGAGTGTGACACCCCCATTAGTGGCAACGACTGCATCGCCACGGCCGACAGCAACGGTGATGGAGTTCTCGACCAGGCAGCGGATGCCGACGGCGATGGGGTGCCTGACCTTTTGGACGTCGACTTCCTGGCCCGCGGCGCAGGGGTTCGCGAGAGCGTGGCCCTGCGCTTCCAGGATTCCGTCAACCGCTACGTCCTCGACTGGGGCTTCCGCGCCCCCAGTTGGACCGATGACGCCGGCCAGGTCGTTGTGGACAACCGTCCCCTCTACATCTATGATCTGGACATCAACGGCGGCGCCGGTCTGCATCACGTCAAGCTCGACGCGGCCAACCTCTTGACGGCTGGCCCCAGGGCCCTGGTCTCCCACGAGTCCTGGCACAAGATCCAGCAGACTTACTATGAGCGCCGGCGCCAGCCCACCTGGGTCCACGAAGGTCAGGCCCGCAGCGTGCAGGACAAGATCTTCGACGACCTGGAGACCAGCAACCACAGCGCCTACAACAACCTGCTGGGCAATCCCGTGTACATGCAGCGAGAGGATCGCGATGGCGACGGCACACCCGAGTGGAACCAGGCCACGGGACTGACGCAGGCTGCTTACGACGCCGCGCTGTGGTGGACTTACTACGCCGAGCAGTTCGGCGACAACTACCTGGGCACAGCCGGCGAAGGGATGGACGCCTGGCGCGCCTTCCTGGAACAGGCTGATGGCGACCTGTATGGCATCAGCGCCCTGGACGCCGCCATTAGCGCCGAGACGACTACGGACGTGGACAGCTTTGAGGGGGCCTTTCGCGATTTCGTCATCGCCAACTATGCCAAGGAGCTGGACGTTTCCGGCATCCCAACCTCCGACCTGGACGGCCGAGACCCGGTGCTGGTCCTGCAATACCGCGATGAAGACCGCACCGGCCTCAATCCCGCCGTCTACAGGACGCCGGCCTTCGACGTGGACGTGCTCCTGTCGGGGAACCCTCAGTCCGACCACGTCAACGCCCATGCCGAGGACGTGGACGAAGTCAACACCTCGCCCACCTGGGCCATGCCAGCCTGGGGCGCCCGCTACTATCGCGGCAGCACGCCTACGGCCTGCCCCGTAGCCGGCGTGCAGATCGAGGGGGACGAAGGCGCCCGGCTGGCCTTCGCTTTCCTGGCCGTGAAGCCGGATAGCGACGGCGATGGCCGCAAGGAGGCCGACCGGCTGATCCGAGCCGTCGGCCAGGACTTCAGCGCCTCGGTCTGGACCGGCAGCGGCAGCTACGACCACGTGGCCACGGTGGTGGCCGGGCTGGACAGCGGCTACGGCTACACCTATACCCTGGCCTGCAGCACTGCTTCCCTTGCCATCATCCGTCCCACCAC
The DNA here is from genome assembly GCA_001871755.1 of Anaerolineae bacterium CG2_30_64_16. Classification (GTDB taxonomy): domain Bacteria; phylum Chloroflexota; class Anaerolineae; order CG2-30-64-16; family CG2-30-64-16; genus CG2-30-64-16. The sequence goes on along the minus strand of MNXL01000286.1, from coordinate 3,573 downwards.
GGGCGATCCGGCCCACGTCGGCGAGCCGGAGGACCCGGAGCGTTTCCTGGTCTGGCTGGAGGTGGCCGGGCAGGCGCCGCTGGCGACGCCAGCGGTGCCCGGCCTGGACTGGAGCCGTGATTTCGAGGTCTTCGTCGGCTCCGTCGCGCCGGCCAACGCGGCCATGATCCTGAACGGCGGCTACCTGGGCAACACCGGCCAGTATTGGTTGGTGGTGCAGGCCCCGGCCAAGCCAGGTGCTCCCAGCGGCTCCCAATACGACCTCACGGTACGCCTGGGAGGAAGCATCAGCGCCACAGAAACCGAAGCTGTCGTTTACGACGTCATCCGCAGCGACCGCGTGCTGGTCATCGATCGCTCCGGCAGCATGGCCGGCGACAAGCTGGTGGCTGCCAAAGACGCCGCACGTTTCCATACCGAGGACCTGGTGCAATTCGACCGGCTGGGGGTGGTCAGCTTCAGCGAAAATGCCAGCGGCGACTACCCGGCCGCCGGCCTGGACCTGTTGCCCGATGCCCAGGCCATCAACGTGCGCCGCGACGCCCAGGCCGCCATCAACGCCCTGGTTGCCGGCGGCAGCACCTCCATCGGCGATGGCCTCAGCCTGGCCCAGGACCGGCTGGACGCCGTGGGCTCGGACAACGCCTGGTGGATGGTGCTGCTGTCCGACGGCATGGAGAACACGCCTCTGTTCTACGACGATGTGCGCGGCCGGCTGATGGCCGCCGGCACCAAGATCCACGCTATCGCCCTGGGGGAGGGCGCGCACGAGGATCTGATGCGCCAGATCGCCACCGACACCTGCGGCGAGGAGATGCTGGACGTCTGCTATCACCATATCGACGAGACCGTGCTTGCAACCAGGGCCGGGCAAGCGGTGGCCAGCGGCGCGCGGCCCACCGCTTCGCCACTGTCCAACCTCCTGGCCGACCTCTACACCCAGATCGCCGAGAACATCGCAGGCCTCGACCGCCTGTGGGAGGTCCAGGGCAGCCTGGCCGCGGGGCACACTGTGACTCAAACCATCCCCGTCGCCGATACCGGCATCGAGGATGCCATCTTCGCGTTTCACTGGGACCAGCCGGGAGCGCTCGGCGTCGTCTTGCGCGATCCCGGCGGCGCGGTGGTTGTGCCGGCCCCGCCGGCCGTCGTTCAATTGCCCGACCAGGGCGGCGGCAACCACCTGGTCTGGCAGCTCGCCAGCCTGATGCCTGGCAACTGGACGGTCACCCTGAGCGCGCCCGGCGCAGCCGTGGCCTACGTGACGACCCTGTCGAGTCGCCAGACAGATGGCACCCAGATGCGGGTGTTTCTTAATCAGCATCCAGACGAGCGGCACGCCGGGCTGCCGCTCCCTATCGAGGTCAACCTGACCGATCACCTGGGCGGCGTGCAAGGGGCTTCGGTACATGTCGAGGTCGCCCCCTCAACCGGGGGTGTCCCCGTTGTCCAGCTTCTAGACGACGGCGCGCATGGCGATGGCGCGGCCAACGACGGCACCTATGGCAGCGTCTACACCCGAATCAACCGGCCAGGCAGCTACGACTTGCGCGGCGTCGCCAGCGGCGCGGACAACGAGGGCCGCGCCTTCACCCGCTATGCCCACCTGAGCTACTTCGCTATCCCGGAAGCCACACCCAGCCTGTGGGATCCCGACGGCGACGGCCTGCCCAGCCGCTGGGAACAACGCTTCGGCCTGGACCCCAACAGCCCCATTGGTATCAACGGCGCCCAGGGCGATCCCGACCAGGACACACTGCCCAACCACATGGAGTTGCAGGCCGGCACCAATCCGCGCCAGGCGGACTCCGACCGCGGGGGCGAGGCCGACGGCTCCGAATGGCCGGCAGGGCGCAACCCCCTCGATCCGGCCGACGATGTGGTGCGGCTGCCACGGGATGTCTGGGTGGAGCCCGGCAACGGCGTCAACGACGTCCTTTTCACCGCCAACGCCACCTGCGCCAACCTGCGCCTGGAACGCAGCACCAACCTGGCCGCCGGCTTCGCCTTTCTGGCCAACGCCGACCCCAGCAGCGGCCTGGTGAGCGACGGCGGCCTGGCTAACGGGACGGTCTACTACTACCAGCTGCGCTGCGATGGGGTGGGCGGGACCCGCAGCGGCTTCAGCCAGATCGTCCACGGGCTGCCCAAACTGGATACGCTTGCCCCGGAGGGGGACATGGTCATCGACGACGGCGTCGAACACACGGAGGATCTGAACGTCACGCTGAGCCTGGACGCTTCGGACGACGCCACCCACATGCAGGTATCCAACCGGCCCGACTTCCAGGGCGCCCTTTGGGTACCCCTGGCCTCCTCCACCGACTGGACTCTGGCGCCGGCCGCGGTCACGGGGGAGGCCTTTGTCTATGTACGATTTCGCGATGCTGCGGGCAATGTGTCACCCATCGCGGCCGACGATATCCGCTATCAGCCTCCCTACGAGGTGACCATCCCGGCTGCGGGCGGCGAGTTCTACAGCCCGGAGGGGCGCATTCACCTGGTGGTGCCCCCGGGTGCCCTGCCGGCGGACGCCATCTTCCGCTACACCCGTCTTGAGCGGCCCGGTGATGCCCCGAGCGGCCATGCCTACACCGGCGCCCACTTCAAACTGGAGGTGCAGCGGGCGTCGAATGGCGCACCCATCACACGCTTCAACGTTCCGGTGCAGTTGTACCTCGCCTACCAGGACTATGAGTGGCGGAACGGGCCCGTCGCCGCTGAGAAGACCCTGGCTCTCTTCCGGCGGACGGGTACGGGCGGCTGGGAAGCACCGGCCGGTAGCGTTGATCCCATCGGCAACCGGCTGCGTGTTGCGCTGAACGGCATGAGCGAGTTCGGTCTCTTCGGTCAAGCCGGCATTCCGAGACGGATTTACCTGCCACTCGTCCTCAGAAACTTCCGGCCGGCGGAACCGACCCCAACACCGACGCCGACAGCCACGCTCACCGCGACGCCCATGGCCACACCCACACCCACCGGGACGCCAACGGGGATGCCGCCGCCAACTCTCACGCCCACACCGTCTCCCACTCCGACGCCCACTCTCACGCCGACGTCTACCTCCACCGCTACGCCGACTCTCACGGTCACACCGTCTCGTACGCCAACCTCTACGGTCACACCCACTCCGGTGACGGTGAGCCTGCCGATCATCGCCGACAGTTACGTCTACTCTGCCGCGCCGACCACCAACTACGGCAGCGCTCCCACCCTCTACGTCGGCAGCCAGAGCACCAGCGCCACCGGCCGCGCCTTGTTTCGCTTCGATCTCAGCAAGATCCCGGGGGGAGCGACCGTGCTGAGCGCCAACTTCCAGGCCTACCTGGCGCAGACCTCCTCCTCGCCGGCCACGCTGGACGTGGAGCTGAAGCGGATCGACGCGCCCTGGCAGGAAATGACCGTGACCTGGAACACGCCGCCGGGCTACACCGGCGCGAACAACGTGATCGGCATGGGGACGGGCCTGGCCTACACCAGTTGGGATGTGACCAGCCTGGTGCAGACCTGGGTAAACGGGGCAAGCAACAACGGCCTGGCGCTGCTGAGCAAGAATGAGACCACCATCGGCTG
>MNXL01000288.1 GCA_001871755.1 Anaerolineae bacterium CG2_30_64_16 | reverse complement strand
GAGCCACGGTGGCTCGGTCAGGAGACCGGCCACAGCGCGATTCCCCCCAAGAATTGAGAAGATACGCTTTACCTATCTCGGCGCGTGATATGAGCCACTCTGAACGGAGATACTATGAAAGACAGAGACAAGGGAGTTCAAGGGAGTTGAACCTATTCCAGGCGAATTCAGCAGTTACGAGGAGGCGGCTGAGTTTTGGGATGCTCACGACACAACCGACTATTTAGAAGTATCGCGCCCTATTGAGGTGGTCAGCGAGTTTCGAGGCCGCCATTTACGACAGCAATTAGGCCCTAACCAGTGAAATCCTTGCACAACAAGCAAGAATCTTCTGGCGGCATTTGTGTGTTTGGTTCTGGCTCGTCCAGGTTAGGGCCTAACCAGTGAAGTACTTGCACGAAGGAGGTCTACATGGGTAATCGCACACTCTCGATCGGCCTGATCCTCCGGGCGCTGTTCCTGGATGGCGACGCGTACGACCAGTTGCGCGACGACGACAACCCCTTTGTCGAAGGCTTGTTTCTGATCGTCATCATCGGGGCAGGCACCGCCCTGCTCCACCTGGTGGGCCAACTGTTGGCCTGGGCCAGCATCCCCCAGATCAGCGCCATCAAGGACGTGATCTGGAACGCGTACCAGCGCATGCCCTGGTGGACCGAGATCGCGCGCATCCCCGAGGCGCTGACCCAGTTCCAGCAGACGTGGGATCTGGCGTGGCGCATCTTGCCGACCCTGTTCGGCGCGCCCAGCCCGGGCAACGCGGCCTGGAATCTGGTGGCCTGGCCCGTGGCCGCCCTGCTGAGTTGGCTGATCTACGGTTTGCTGGCGCACCTGTTTGCCAGGCTGCTCGGTGGCGCCGGGGGCGTCGGCCAGACCCTGGGGACGACTGCCCTGGCGTTCACGCCGCTGCTGCTGCGCGGGTTGGGCTTCATCCCGTTCCTGACCATCGGCGGTGTGCTGGGTACCTGGCAGTTGATCTGCCGCTACAAGGCGTTGCGTAGCGCGCACGGGTTGTCGTGGGGCCGGACCTTCTGGGCTACGGTCCTGCCCTTCGCCGTCTACCTGCTCTTCTGGCTTCTGGTCGCCGGTCTGGGTGGGGCCGTCATCACGGCCATCGTGGGGAGGTGAGCCATGTCTGACTGGATTCGCATCGCACGCGGCGCGCTGACCTTGAACACTGAGACCTTCACCGCTTTCCGGGCGCGCGGGGACGTGTTCTTTCGTGGCTTTCTGCTGATCGTCGGGCTGGCGCTGATCGTCGGGCTGCCGACCCTGGTCATCGACACAGTCCACGGGCTGCGCGGGGACGCCGCGACCGAGATCGCCGATGCCACGGCCGGATTCGAGCAGGGGCTGGCCCAGGCAATCCCGTTCATGCAGGGCATCCCCAGCGACGTCCGGGAGCAGATCCTGGCGCAGGTCCGCCAGAGCTTCCAACTCGGCGCCCAGATCGGGAGCGAAATCGCGCAACTGCCGACGATTTTGCCCAGACCGGTGAGCGCCATCCTGGAAGCGATCGGCAAATGGTTCTCCACCCCGTTCGGCCGCGCGGGCTTCCCATTGTCGATGGCAACCCTGGGCGCCTGGCTCGGCTACGGCATCTGGGTGATGCTGGCGGCCAGACTGCTGGGCGGCCGCGCGGGCCTGGCCGAGTTCTTCGGCGCCACGTCGCTGTTCGCCGTGCCGCATCTGCTGAACGTTTTCAGCCGGGCGCCGTTCGTGGGCGGCGTGATCGGGTTCATCGCTTTCTTGTGGGGCGCGATCATCTACGTCAAGGCCACCGCGGTCAGCCAGAAGCTGTCGATCGAGCGGGCGCTCCTCGCCGTGCTGCTGCCGCTGCTGGTCGCCATCGTCCTGCTGATCATCGCGGTCATCGGCGTAGCGGGGATCATGGGCATCATCGTCGCGAGCCGATAACGCGGATTGCAGTATAGTATTACCTCGCGACATTTGCGTTGTCTGCGCAAATCCCTCAACGCAAGGTCGCAAAGATTCTCTTGCGGCTTTGCGCCTTCGCGCCCTTTCGGCAGGCTCAAGACATGCTTTGCGTTGACAGGGGTTTGGTTGCGGCAGGTGCCGCGTTATGCAGTATGCAGTACGTTTCGCGCCATCACGCATGCACGGTGACGAAGGAGATTAGATGAGAATCGAAGGAATCCTTTGGCTCAGAGACGTGGTAGACAAACTCGCTTCCAAACATCAGGTCGAGACCTATGCCCAAATTCAGTTCGCTTGACAAATTAGTCGAGTTCTTCGACACCCACGATATGGGTGAATATTGGGATGACATGCCTGAAGTTCATTTCGACATTGACATCCAAAGAAGGACTCACCTCTTTGCCCTTGACGAAGACGTGGCGGAAAGACTAACCGTAATTGCCAAAGCGAAGCGAATACCGTCCAAGACGCTCATCAACAAGTGGTTAAGGGAGAAGGTTCTGGAGCAGACGAAGGCTACTCCATAGACGGCGCGAAACACCCGCAGTACGCAGTACGCCAACGCATCACCTTCACTGAGTTGAATCTACCATGCCCGAATTCCTCAAGCTACGCACTGCCGAAGAGGCCTGGGAGATCTTCCTGGGCCACTTCGCGCCCGTGGTGACGGCCGAGCCGTGCGCGGTGATCGACGCGCTGGATCGCGTGCTGGCCGTGGCCGCGACCGCGCCCCACGAGCTGCCCACTTTCGTGCGCGGCACCGTGGACGGCTACGCGGTGCAGGCCGCCGACACCTACGGCGCGACCGCCGGCTTACCGGCCTATCTCGACGTGGTGGCCGAGGCGCCGATGGGCGCCCGCGCCGATTTCACCCTCGGCCCGGGCCAGGCCGCGCTGGTCCACACCGGTGGCATGGCGCCGCCGGGCGCGGACGCGGTGATCATGCTGGAGCACACCAACCGGGCCGGCGGACCGCTCATGGGCGCCGCGTCTCTGCAGGCCGGCTTTGCCCCCTTCAGCATCGAAGCGTACCGGCCAGTGGCGGTCGGCGAGAACTGCATCCAGCCCGGCGAAGATGTGCGGGCCGGTGACCAGATCCTGCCTCCCGGCCATACGCTCCGGCCCCAGGACCTGGGCGGCCTGCTGGCCGTAGGCATCACGACGGTGCAGGTCGCGCGGCCGCCGCGGGTCGCCATCGTCAGCCAGGGGGACGAAGTGGTGCCCCCGGACCAGGCGCCGGGCCCGGGCCAGGTGCGCGACATCAACAGCTACACCCTGGCGGGGCTGGTGCGCCGGGCAGGCGGCATCCCGCTGACCTATCCCATCGCGCCGGATCAGCAGGATGCGCTGAACGCCGCGGTGCGAACCGCCTTCGATCAGGCCGACATGGTGGTGATCACCGCCGGCAGCTCGGTGAGCTATCGCGACCTGACCGCCAACGCCATCAACCAGCTCGGCAAGCCGGGCGTGCTGGTGCACGGCGTGGCGATCCGGCCGGGCAAACCGACGATCCTGGCCGTGTGCGACGGCAAGCCGGCCTTCGGGCTGCCTGGCAACCCGGTTTCGTGCATCAACATCTTCCAGCAGTTCGCCACCCCGACCATCCGCCTGTTATTGGGCGCCCGGCCCCCGCGCGTCCACACCGTGCCGGCCCGGCTGGCGCGCAACATCTCGGCGGCCAGCGGCCGCGCGGACTTCGTGCGCGTCCGGCTGGAGACGCGCGATGGTGAGACCTGGGCCGTGCCTGTCTTCGGCAAATCCAACTTGATCTACACCCTGGTCCGCTCGGAAGGGGTCATCGCGGTGCCGCTCAACAGCAACGGCATCCCGGCCGGGAGTGAAGTCGTCGTCACGCTCGACGCTTGAGAAGACCGGACAACTCTACCGCTGGCTGTCGAGACGGGATCGAGCGGGTCCTGACCGATGTCTGTGGCCTGTCGCCTGAGGAGGCCCTGTTCGAGATGATCGTCCGTCGCTATCGGTCGTTGCGCAAGGGTTCTGAAACTTGAGAGACACCATGGAACCGACGAGTTCTTCGGCAACCGCCTCTCGCATCGCGATGGCCCTGAGACAGATCTACGACCGCCCCCAACCACCCGTGCCCTGGCAAGACGGCGGCAACCTGCCGTGGGACGAGCCCGCGTTCAGCCGGCGGATGCTCCGCGAGCACCTGGACCAGAGCCACGGCGCAGCCAGCCGCCGCGCCCCCGAGATCCGGGCCCAGATCCAGCAGATGGTGGCCTGGCTCGACCTGGCGGCTGGCCAGCGCTTGTTCGACGTCACGTGCGGGCCGGGACTATATGCCGCCGAGTTCACGCGCCGCGGGGTCGCGGTCACGGGCGTGGACTTCGGGCCGGCCTCGATCGCCTACGCTCGCGAACATTGCGCGGGGCTGCCGTGCAAGTTTCACCTGATGGACGTGCGGGAGATGGATTTTGCCGGGCTGAACGCGGACGCGGCGATCTACCTCTACGGCCAGTTCACGGTGCTCAAACCGGTCGAGGCCGCCGACGTGCTGCGCCGGATCCACGCCGCGTTGAAACCGGGCGGGCGCTTACTTCTGGAGGTGTTGGACGACGACCTGTTCGATAAGAAGAATAGCACGTGGTGGTACACCGATCGGGGCGGACTGTGGGGCGACTTCCCCTATCTGCACCTGGGCGAGCGCGCCTGGGACCCCGAACAGCGCGCGGCGGTCGAGCGGTTCCACATCCTCAACCTGGAGACCGGCGAGATGCAGGTCTACGGGATCTCGGACCAGGTCTACACCGTCGCGCAGATGACCGACATGCTGCACGCTGCCGGTTTCGGCCAGGTCGAGACGCACCTGGCGTGGGACGACCTCGCGCTCAAAGACGCGCAGGAGTGGGTGGTGTATGTGGCCCGACGCTGATAGCGGATGGCGGATGGCTTATGGCCTGCCGTCCAGCACGACACAATCCGCCAACAGGTCGGCCCAGATCAGCGAGCGGTCGGCATCGCTCTCGAACGCCAGGTACGTGGCCACGTTGGTGGGTCTGGGCCGGGAGCGCCGCTTCTTGTCCCCTGGCGTCTCAGGCAGATGCCGGCAGGTTACGCGCAGGCCGGGCCGCCGCTCGCGACCAAAGGTCACCTGGCCGGCCGTAGCTCGGTCACAGACCGGCCACAGCCACCCCATGGAACTGACCGATTTGTGCCAGGGAGATGAGAGGACCGGAATTGGCCACGACGGCCACCTTCTTCTAGTGGTAATCCACAATCTCAACATCAAGTTGACAATAGCGCGTTACGCTATGATTGTCAGGTTGTGTCCTCGGGTGACAAACAGTCGCTCTTGTATTTTACGGCCAATTGCGGTAGAATAATGATACCACAATCCGACATCACCCTTAGATGTTACAGGAGGCAGTTATCATGATCACCGGCCCCGTGCGGCAAATCACGCTGCGCCTGCCAGAGCCGCTCTATCTGCAGGTCAGACAATTGGCGCGCAAGCAGCGTGTGAGCATCAATAAGTTGGCGCAAGAAGGTTTGGAGGCAGTGGCCCGGGACGCCCTGGTGCGCGAGATGCGGACGGCCTATGATGCTTTGGCGATGAACCCGGAAGAATCGGAGGTGGAAACCTATCTACCGGCGCAGAGAGAGGTGGTAACCTATGACCCCACTTGAAGCCTGGCCCCTGCCGAATCGCGGTGAGATATGGCCGGTAGACTGGTCACCCGGGCGCGGTTCAGAGCAAATCGGTGTCCGTCCGGCGCTCATCGTTCAAAACGACTATGGCAACCACTCACCCAACTATCCCAACACCATTGTCGTGACCGTCAGCAGCCAAGGGCGCGATATCCCCTTCCATGTGTTCATCCGCCAGTCAAAGACCAACGGGCTCGACATGGATTCTTACGTCAAGTGTGAGCAGATCTTGACCATCAGCAAGGCGCGCCTGATCGGCAAACCGCTTGGACGGCTTGCAGACGGGGAAATGGTGCAAGTGGCGGAAGCGCTACGACGGAGTCTTGCTATTTGACTGATCCTGCCGAATGACAACCGCGATGGGCGTTCTCACAGATTTTCCAACCCATCTGGTCGTCAGCCATTATATCACACCTGCACGACACAATCCGCCAACAGGTCGGCCCAGATCAGCGAACGGTCGGCATCGCTCTTAAACGAGAGGTACGTGGCCACGTTGGTGGGTCTGGGCCGGGAGCGCCGCTTCTTGTCCCCTGACGTCTCAGGCAGATGCCGGCAGGTTACGCGCAGGCCGGGCCGCCGCTCGCGACCAAAGGTCACCTGGCCGGCCGTGATCTGCTGGATGTCGGCCGGCTTGAAGAAAATATACCACATCCCCCGATCCGCTTCGGGCATCCGGCCCACCAGGAAGCGCGTGTCGTGGATGATCGCCATCACCGCGTGCTCGCGCGTGGCGAAACTGCGCCAATAGGCCAGCAGGTTGGCGAAGAAGCGCGTCTTCCCCGCGACCTCGAAGCGGCCGGTCGCGTGGATCAAGATCTTGTCGGCCGGGTCGAGCGCCTGCCCGACCGGAGACGCCAGTCCCTCCTCCGGCGTGAAAGCCACGTACGACCGGGCCGCACCCCCCTCGCGCAACCCCAGCAACGCCAGCCCGATCAGCACCAACAAAGCTAACAGCGTCCGATGCGAGGGTGGCACAACCGGCCGGCCGCGAAAAACCCAGGCCAGCAGGATCAGGGCCGCCGCGCCCCACGCGAGGGTCACGCCCCAGCGATCCAGACCCCAATCCCCCAGCCGGTGGTGACGCAGCCGATAGGCGATCTCCAGGAGTTCCCCGGTCACGTTTCTCCTCCTACCTCGACAATGTCACATTCGCGGCCAATCTGGCCCGACGGAGGCTGAATCCTTCGACTGGCCCTTCGACCGGCTCAGGATGTACTCAGAATGGGAAATCTGACATTGTCGAACTACTGGCGCATCCGCCCGCGGCGGGTCAACATAATCCCAGCCAAAACCACGGCCGCGCCGACCAGTTGCAGTGGTGTTAGCCGGTCCCCCAGCAGCAGCCAACCGATGACCCCTGCCACCACCGGCAACAGGTTGGAATAGACGGCTGTGCGAGCGTTGCCGACACGCTGGACACTCGTATACCAGATCACGTAACCGACCACCACCGCAAAGACGGCCGAATAGAGCAGGGCGCCCCAGCCACTGATTGTGCTCGCACCCCAGTCCTGGCGCAGCAGCGCGGGCACGCTGATCACCACAAACGGGATCGTGCCGGCGACCATGCTGAGCGCCGTCACTTTAATCGGCGAATAGCGCGTCAACAGCGGCTTGCTGGCGGTCGTGTACGCGGCCCACAGCATCGCGGCGGCCAGGATCAGCAGGTCGCCGCGCAGCGTGCCGCCACCCAGACTCACCTCCCCCCCGCCGCCGATCACCATCAGGATGCCGGCAAACGACAGGACGATCCCGGCCCATATCAGACGGTTCGTGCGCTCGATCCCCAGCATCCGTCCGTAAATCGCGACAAAGATCGGCGACGTGGCCATCAGCAGCGCAGAATTGGCGGGGATCGTGGCAGCGAGCCCGAAGATGAAGACCAACTGGTACAA
>MNXL01000226.1 GCA_001871755.1 Anaerolineae bacterium CG2_30_64_16 | reverse complement strand
CGGTGGGCGAACGGCGGATCACGGATCCGCCTTGAGCTGCCCCAGGTTATTGAAAGGATACACCGGCGCCATGTTTGGAGTTGCTGAGTCAGATCAGTGGCTCCATCAAAAGGGCGATTCATCGGCGGCACTGTTGAAGAGGACGCGCGTTCGTGGTAGAATAGGGGCGAGTCAGCGAGCCTGTCCCTTCACTGCATTCAGGGCAAGCTCTGAGCGGAGCAGAGCGTTGTGTGCGAAGCGGAGTCGAAGGGTCGGCGAATCAACCGACCAACCAATTACGAAAACGGAGTCTTACGATGTCACACGAGGCAATCTTGTGGGAACGTTTGGGGGCAGACGACCCCCGGGTCCGGTGCAACCTGTGCGCACATCGCTGTGTGATCCCGCCCGGGCGGCAAGGCGCCTGTTGCGTGCGCGAGAACCGGGACGGCGTGCTCTACACGCTGGTCTACGGCCGGACTATCGCCCAGCATGTCGATCCCATCGAGAAGAAGCCGTTGTTTCACTTCCAGCCGGGCAGCCGGTCCTACTCCATCGCCACGGCCGGCTGTAACTTCCGCTGCGCCTTCTGCCAGAACTGGGAGATCTCGCAGATGCCGCGGGAGCAGGACGCCATCCTCGGCAGCCCGGCGACACCGGCCCAGATCGCGCACGCGGCGCAGCAGACCGGCTGTGCGTCGGTGGCCTACACCTACACCGAGCCGACCATCTACGCCGAGTACGCGCTGGACACGGCGCGGGAGGCGCAGGCGCTGGGGCTGAAGAACGTATTCGTCAGCAACGGCTACATGACCCCGGAACTGCTGCATCTGATGGCCGGGCTGATCGACGGGATCAACGTGGACCTGAAAGCGGGCCGCGGCGAGTTCTATCACCGGATCTCCGGCGCGTCGTTGAAGCCGGTGCTGGCCAACCTCAAGCTGATTCAGCAACTGGGCATCTGGCTGGAGGTGACCACGCTGGTGATCCCCGGCCTGAACGACAGTGACGAAGAGCTGCGCTGGGTGGCGGAATACCTCTTCGATGAGGTCGGCCCCGACGTGCCGTGGCACATCAGCCGCTTCTATCCCCAGTACCGCATGGCCGACACCCCGCCGACACCCACGGCCACCCTCGAGCGCGCCTGGCAGATCGGCCGTGAGGTGGGGCTGCGCTACGTCTACGTGGGCAATGTGCCCGGCCACGACACGGAGAGCACGACCTGCCCTGGCTGCGGCACGCTGCTCATCGAACGCTTCGGCTACCAGACGCGCGTGCGGGCGTTGCGGGACGGGCGATGCGCCCGGTGTGGCACGGCGATCGCGGGCTTTGAGATGCCGTGATGGCGGATGGCGGAGGGCCGATGGCCGATGGCCGATGGCGGATGGCCGATGGCGGATAGCCGATGGCGGATGGCGGATGGCCGGTGGCGGATGGCGGATGGCGGATGGCTGATGGCGGATGGCGGATGGCGGATGGCGGATGGCCGATGGCGGATGGCTGATGGCCGATGGCTGATGGCTGATGGCGGATGGCGAATAGAGAAGTTCACTGGGCGGTTGCTCCCCTTGATTCGCTGACTCGCTGATTCGCCATTCGCTTTTCCACGGATCGTCAACTTGCCCATGACTCTCACCTGAAGTATGATGGAGCCGGAGCGATTGTCGCGCATTTGAACATCACACGCATCCCAGGTTACGGCCCGGCATCATGACTCATTCGCCCGATGCGAGTCACAATCCAGGTTCCATGACAGATCAATCCTCAGGGGGAGGTGGATCGTCTCATCTCTCCGACTCGAATCAGATACCCGGACAGGTTCCCAACTCACTCCCCCCCCTTGCCGGCCCGCCGATCCCGGTGGCACGCCGCGCGTCGTCACTCGTGGCCTGGCTGCTGGCGGCCCTGTTGCTGCTGGCGGTCGGGATCGGGGCGGCTGTGCTGACGGGGCGAGTTGGGACGCGCGTCACGGTGACGGTGGATGGCTACAGCGAAACGGTGCGGAGCACGCGGCCCGATGTGGGGCTGTTGCTCGCCGATCTCGGCCTGCATCTGCGTCCCGAGGATCGCATCACGCCGGCGGTCGATACGCCCCTCCGGCCAGGGCTGGCGGTGAGCGTACAGCGCGCGCGGCCTGGTCTGGTCAGCGCGGACGGTATGGCACTGGAAGTGTACACGCACGCCCGAACGGTCAGCGAACTGCTCGCCGGAGCGGAAATCGAGCTGGCCCCGCACGACGAAGTCTGGCTGGAGGGCGTTCAGGCCACGTTGGCGACACCACTGCCGCCGCCAGATGGTCCGTTGGAGCGGCCGCGCTTTGCGCGCGGGCGCGCGTGGGCCGGTCACGAGCCCCGGCCGGTCCGGGTGACGGTGCGCCGCGCGGTGTGGATGGTAATCGACGACGGCAGCGTGCCATACGAAATTTTCACCACCGCGCCGACCGTCGGTGAGGCGTTGTTGCGCGAGGAACTGACCCTCTATCTGGGCGACCGCGTCCAGCCGAGCCTGGGGAGCCGCGTCCACGCCGGCATGCGGGTGATGATCGAGCGCTCGACCCCCGTCCTGGTGACCGCTGATGGCCGCACCGTGCACACCCGCACCAGGGGCAAGACGGTCGGTGACACCCTGGTCGACCTGGGGATGGTGGTCTCGGGCAGCGATCGGGTGACGCCAGACCTTGCCCAGCCCGCGGTCGACAACGTCCAAATCCGGGTGGTACGGGTGCTGGAGACGGTGCTGGTGGAGCGCGAGGCGATCCCGTTCGAGGCGATCCTGATCCCCGACGATGGGCTGGAGATCGACAATCAACGGCTGGATCAGGCCGGCGAAGATGGCGAATACCGGCAGCGGTACCAGGTGGTCTACGAGAATGGGCTGGAGGTCACCCGCACGCTGACCGATGACTGGGTGGCCGCGGAGCCGATCACGCGCGTGGTGGCTTATGGCCGCGAGATCGTCTCGCGGGAGCTGGAGACGCCGGAGGGCATGTTCACCTACTGGCGCAAGGTGCGCATGTTGGCGACCTCCTACTCGGCCGCGACGGCCGGCGTCTCCCCTGACGTGGCCTACTACGGCCGTACACGCCTGGGCTGGCCGATGCGTTTCGGCATCGTCGCAGTGGACCCGTCGATCGTCCCGTTGGGCAGCCGGGTGTACGTGCCCGACTACGGCGTCGGGGACGCGGCCGACACGGGCAGCGCGATCCGCGCCCGGCGGATCGATCTGGGGTACGATGACGACAATCTGCGCCTCTGGTATCGCTGGGTAGACGTCTACCTGCTCGCCCCGCCGCCGCCTCGCTCGCAGATCCGCTGGGTGCTGCCGAATTGGCCGCCGCAGTGAAGGAGTTTGTCAGCCTCTCCTGCTGGTGATATAATGCGCCAACTTTGGGGCGGTCGCACGCGCCGGCCGAAGGCGGGGGTTGCAGGGGCGATGCCCGCCCGACCGGTCGAGGCCCGACCGCTGGCAAGGCTCGAATGCTTGCAGCCCGACTATTGTCGAGGCTCGACCACTGTCGAGGATCAATCGTTTGACGACACCTCCGAGTGACGGACTTGTAGCCATCGCCGCGCCGGCGCCACGCGCGGCGTGGCTTCAGCGCGCGATCGAGGTCGCGATCAGCCTGGGTTTTCTGGCGCTGGCGTTACGTGGCATTCATCTCGGTGATCTCTGGGCCGCGTTGCGCCAGGCCAACTACCTGTGGCTGGCGCCGGCGGTCGGGGTCATGGTGGCGCTGCTGGCGATGAAGGCCTGGCGGTGGCAGTTGCTTTTTCGTCCCGAGCATCATCTGCCGTTCGGATCGGTGTTTACCGCGCTGTGTGCGGGCTATCTGGCGAGCAACGTCCTCCCGGCCCGGCTGGGCGAGGTGGTGCGGCTGGTGCTGCTGGTCAGCGAGCAGCCGGTGAGCGTGGCCCGCACCTTCTCCACGATCGTGGTGGAGCGGTTGCTCGATCTCCTGACGCTTCTGGTGGTGCTGGTGGTACTGTTGCCCTTCGTGCAGTTGCCGCCTGGGATGACGCAAGCAGCGCAGCTCCTGGGGATCCTGGCGCTCGCGGGCGCGGCGGCCATGATCCTGCTTTCCTTCTGGAAAACGCGGTTGCTGCGCTGGGCGCACGCGCTGTTGGGCCGCGTCAGATTCCTCGACCGGCCGGCGACCTATGAGGCCATCGGGCATCTGATCGACGGGTTTGCGACCTTGCGCGGCCGGCTGGGCGCGGGTTTGATCGGACTGTCGCTGCTGGGCTGGGCCGGCGTGATCGCGTTCGCCTGGTTCGTCGCGCAGGCGTTCCAGTTGGACGCGCCGGTCACAGCGATCGTTTTTGCGGTGGTGGTGACGACCTTGGGGATGCTTGTGCCGTCGTCGCCCGGCTACATCGGCGTCTTTCACTACCTGGTGACCGTGGCGTTGGCGCCATTTGGGGTGCCGAAGGAGCTGGCGCTGAGCTATGCGCTGGTGTGGCACGGGGTCAACTACCTGACGTTGAGCGGTTCCGGCGTGATCGCGCTGTGGGTGCACGGGACGTCGTTGGGGCAGGTGTTGGCGCGGTGGCGGTCTCGTGACACGGTGACACGGTGACTGGGTGACTGGGTGACAGTCCGATTATGGGACTTATTGTGAGGAGCGGCAAGTATGAGCAAGAAGATTGAGACGCATCGCGATTTGGAGGTTTACCAGAAGGCGTTCGATGCGGCAATGCGGATCTTTGAGCTGTCGAAGGCGTTTCCGAAGGAGGAGACCTGCGCGCTGACGGACCAGATGCGCCGTTCGGCGCGCTCGGTGTGTGCGAATTTGGCCGAGGCGTGGCGGAAGAGGAGATACGAGGCAGCCTTCATCAGCAAGCTCTCTGACTCGGAAAGCGAGGCGGCCGAGACGCAGGTCTGGCTGGAGTTTGCTGTGAAGTGCGGGTACTTGAAGCGCGATGAGGGTGTTGAGCTATACCAAGTTTACGATGAGATATTGACGACGATTGTGGGTATGATCAACCACCCGGAGACATGGGTGATCGGGTATCGTGGCCGGTGACCCGGTGACCCGGTGACACGGTGGCTTTGCGAGGTCACCTTGTCACCTTGTCACCTTGTCACCTTGTCACCTTGTCAAGTAGAACGGAGTAACACAAGATGCGCATCTTAATCACCGGCGGCGCGGGGTTCATCGGCTGCAATCTGGCCGATGCGTGCATCCGGGCCGGGCATCAGGTCACGCTGTTCGACAATCTGTCGCGGCGGGGCAGTCAGGCGAACCTGGCGTGGCTGCGCGAGTCGTTCGGGGAGGCCGGGTTCGTGTTTGTCCAGGGCGACATCCGGGACTACGCCGCGATCCTGGCCGCGGCCGCGGGGCAGGAGGCGGTCTACCACCTGGCAGCCCAAACAGCCGTCACCACCTCGGTGATCGACCCGCGCACCGATTTCGAGATCAACGCGTTGGGCACGTTCAACGTATTGGAAGCGGCCCGCCGCATCGGCGACGACCCGGTTTTCATCTTTTCTTCCACCAACAAAGTCTACGGTGGCATGGAGGACGCGCCCGCGAGCGAGTTGGCGACTCGCTATGTGTTGCCGGCCTACCCGGCTGGGGTGCCGGAGACGCGGCCGCTGGACTTCCACTCGCCCTACGGGTGTGGTAAGGGCGCGGCCGACCAGTACGTGCACGACTATGCGCGGATTTATGGGCTGCGGTCGGTGGTGTTCAGGCAATCGTGTATCTACGGGCAACGTCAAATGGGCGTGGAGGACCAGGGCTGGGTGGCCTGGTTCATCATCGCCGCGGTGACCGGCAAGCCGATCACGATTTACGGCAACGGCAAGCAGGTGCGCGATCTGTTGCACGTGGACGACCTGGTCCGCGCGTTTCAGGCGGCGACCACGCACATCGACATCACGCGTGGGCAGGTGTATAACCTGGGTGGCGGACCTGCCAACACGCTGGCGATTTGGGCGGAGTTCGGGCCGCTGTTGAGCGAGCTGCTCGGCCGGCCGGTGATCCCAACGGGCCACCAGGATTGGCGGCCGGGGGATCAGCCGGTGTTCGTGGCGAACGTGGACAAGGCCGCGGCGGAGTTCGGCTGGCGGCCGCAGGTGAGCGTGCGGGACGGCGTCGCGCGGCTGGTGGATTGGGTCCAGGCCAATCGGGAACTGTTCGAGTGAAAATCCTGTTCATCCTGACTTACTACCGCCCGCACGTCAGCGGGCTGACGATCTACGTCGAGCGGCTGGCGCGCGCGCTGTCCGAGCGCGGCCATCAGGTCACGGTGCTGACCTCGCGTTACGAGAAGGACTTCCCTGCGGAAGAGACGGTCGACGGGGTCCGGGTGGTGCGGGCGCCGGTGGCGTTCCGTTTCAACAAGGGCGTCTTGATGCCCGGTTTTGCGGCGCGAGCCTGGCGCGAGATCCGCGCGCACGACGTGGTCAGCATCCACCTGCCGCAGGTCGAGGCGGCGCTGTCGGCCCTTCTGGCGCGGCTGGCCGGCCGCCGGCCGATCTTGACCTATCACTGCGACTTGCAGATGCCGCCACTCTGGTACGGCCGCATCGTGGACCGCCTGACCTTCTGGGACAACCTGGTCGCGGGGGTGCTGGCTGATACCATCGTGGCGTATACCGAGGACTTCGCCCAACATTCGCCGTTTCTGAGCCGATTTGGGATTGCAGATTGCGGATTGCGGGTTGACAAATCCGAAATCCGAAATCCGAAATCCGAAATCCGAAATAAAGTTCGCGTCATCCTGCCGCCCGTCATCATTCCTGATCCGACGCCAGCCGGGATGCGAGCATTGCGGGAGCGGGTGGGCTTGCGCGACGGCCAAAAGGTCATCGGGTTCGCGGCCCGCTTCGCCTACGAGAAGGGCGCGGGGTATCTGATCAACGCGATCCCCTATATCCTGAAGGAATTCCCGGACCTGCGCATCCTGTTCGCCGGGCCGTACGAGAATGTGATCGGCGAGACGATCTGGCACGACATGCAGCCGTTGATCCGCGAGTACCAGGCGCATCTGACCTTCCTGGGCACGCTAAACCCGGCCGAGATGGCCGATTTCTTCGCCGTATGCGACGTCGTGACCGTGGCGTCGATCAACAACACCGAGTCGTTCGGACTGGTGCAGGTGGAGGCGTTTTTATGCGGCACGCCCGTGGTGGCGACGAATCTGCCCGGCGTGCGCCAGCCTGTGACCATGACCGGCATGGGTGAGATCGTGCCGATCGCCGACGCCAGGGGGCTGGCGGAGGGGATCATCAAGGTGTTGCGCGATCCGCAGCGATACATCAAGCCGCGGGCCGAGATCATGCGGGTCTTCGAGCTGGCGCGGACGGTGGATGCGTACGAAAAGCTGTTCGCGGAGAAACGGAGGAGTTGAGGTATAATGGGGCCTAACCCACGAGATCCTTGCTTTTTGTGCAAGAATTTTGTGGGCCAGGTTGTCACCTTCTTGGTTCCGGCTTGTCCGGGTTAGGAGGTTGTTTATGCATGTCGTGAGGAACGTCACCTATAGTATTACCCCGCGACATTTGCGTTGATCGCGAGAATCTTCCTTACCACGAAGACACCAAGACACAAAGCCTTTGAGACCTTCG
>MNXL01000215.1 GCA_001871755.1 Anaerolineae bacterium CG2_30_64_16 | reverse complement strand
CCGGGGTCGGGGCCGGGGTGCACGCGGCCAGGAGCAGTGCGACGATGAGCAACAAGCCGTAGATGGTCTGGAATTTGCGCATGGCAGACCTCACTTCTCCTTGGTAGGATTTGGGAGTATTTGTTACGAATAAAGGTTTGGGGCATCCAGGTAAAAGTGACTCATCCTTTAGGGCCTCGCTGCTCGATGATGATCTCACTGAGCGGCTTGCCGTCGGCGCGATCCAGGGCCTCTTGTACTTCCTCCAGGCTGATGGTTGGATCAGCACGCACGCGTAATTCAGGCCCAAGCTCGGTCAATAGGCCAGCAGCTCTGAGGGCTTGTCGCACCTGTGCGCGCTCATCCAATGGTGGGGCAGGTGACATAGCCAACCGCTCGATCAGCCATTCGCGCGCTATCGCGGGCAAGGCTTTGCCGAGGCGACCGGCCTCGTCCCGCAGCCGCCCGTAGGCTTCAGGTGATAGCTCCAGCATTACGCTGACCGTGTCGCTCTTCCGAGTTATCAGATAGGGGGCAGGCCGCTCGCCGACAGCCATGCCCTCAGGTGGCGCCGAGTATTCTGCGATACCTGCTGCTTCCCGCAGCGGTCCTCGGTCAGCCGGCGCGGAATCGTTCTTAGCCTCGCGCTGGATGAGCCGGCGGATGATCTCGGCCATGCTCTGGCCCTCCCGCCGGGCGCGCTCAGCCAGGAACTCTACCTGCCATTGCGGGAGCGAAATCTGCTGACGATGCATGGAAGTTGTCATACTTGCCTCCGGGAAAGTGCTGCAACTCCGTGCAACTATGTTACATCACCAGGTCTTGTATGTCAATGGTGGGACTGGTTTTGCCATTATCCCGTTTGAGCAAGATCAACGTGAAATCATCGAACTGGGGCGCGTCCCCGGCGAACTCGTGGACCGCCGCCTCGATGGCGTCGGCGATGGCTTCGGCCGGCTGGTCTCGATGCGCGACCACGAGCGCGGCCAGCCGTGCGCTGCCGAACTCCTCACTCGCCGCGTTGACCGCCTCCGTAACGCCGTCGGTGTAGAACAGCACCACGTCGCCGGGCGCCAGATACAACGTCTTCTGTCCGATCGTGACCGGCGAGACGATGCCCAGGACGATCCCGGCGGTCGTCATCGGTTCCGGCGCCCCCTCTCCGGCGGGCGCGTAGAGCGCCAGATTGTGACCGGCGCTGGCGTAGGTCAGCAGGTGGTTGCGGACATCCAGGATGCTGTAGTAGGCCGTCACGAACATGTCGGCGCTGCTGTCCGACACGATCAGATCGTTGGCGCGAACCAGGGTGGCGGCCGGCTCTCGCCGGCTGAAGGCAACCGCCCGCAACAGCGTCCGGGCGAACATCATGTAGAGCGCGGCCGGGATCCCCTTGTCGGACACGTCGGCGATCACCAGGCCCACGCGGCTATCGGACAGGCGGAGAAAGTCGAAGAAGTCACCACCCACCTCGCGCGCCGAGCGCCAGCGATAGACGATCTGATAGCCGGGGAGCGAGGGCGCCTCCGAAGGTAACAGGCTGCGCTGGATGTCGTGGGCCAGCTCCAACTCCCGGCCCAGGCGGGCGCGTTCCGCCTCCTGGGCTTGCAAGCGGGCGTTTTCGATGGCCACCGCGGCCTGGTTGGCGATGCCGCTCAGGATCCGCACGCGGCGCGGGCTGAACATGTGCGTGGCGTCCACGTCATCGGCCAGCAGCACACCGATCGGTTCGTCGGCCACCAACAGCGGCACCACCAGGATCGTGCAACTGTCGAATCGCGTGCGCCAACTCTCCGGCACTCGCGGGCTGCGCAACGCGTCCGCGACCACCAATGGTTGGCCCAGACGGCAGGCATCTTCGATCAGCGGCAGATCGCCTGGCCGAATCACGGCATCCCGATAGGCCTCCGCGAGCTCGGGGCGCAGCGCGTGCACCGTCCGCGCCCGAAAAGCACCGTCTTCGTCCTTCAACAGCACTGCACAACGATCGACACCCGTCAGCACCTGCGCCATACGGGCGACCTGAGCCAGGGTGGTGTCAACCGGCTGCAGGCGGCGAACCGCCTCGGCCACTTGCAGCAACATCGTGGAGATCCACGCTTCCTCCTGCTGCGCCTCGTAGGCCCGGGCTGAGTAGACCGCCACGGCCACCTGATCCGCCAGGGTCCGCAGCACGAAGATGTCGTTTTGTCCAAACCCGCCCACTTCGGTGCTCTGGACGTCCAGCACGCCTAACACCTGATCTTCCACGATCAACGGCACCGCCAGTTCGGCGCGCGTATCCGGCAGGAGGCGCGGGTCATCGGGGATGTAGCGTGGCTCGGCCACCACGTCGTTGGCCAACAGCATCTCCCCGCGCTGGGCCACCCACCCGATGATGCCATCGCGGCCGATGCCCATGGTGCGCCCTTCGCGCTGCCACTTCTCGCTGAGATCGTGGCCGCTGCTCGCCATGAAGTAGGCCCGGTCACTGCCCTGCTCGACGAGGAAGATCTGGACGTGATAGTAGCCGAAGCGGGATCGGATCAGCTCGACGACCTGCGCCAGCAGTTCGTTGAGATCGAGGATGGTTGCCAGCTTGCGCCCGACCTCAGCCACGGTGGTGAGATCGTTGAGGCGGCGCTGGCCGCGTTCGTAGAGCCGGGCGTTATTGAGCGCCGACGCCGATTGATTCGCCAGCACCCCCAGCAGGCGCAGGTGTCCTTCGTCGAACGCGGCCGGCTCGCAGCTCTGGATGACGAGGGCGCCGATCACGTCCTTGCCCGCCAGCATAGGGAGGAAAACAGCCGAGCGCGGCGGCTGGTCGCTGATATAGCTAGGCCGGGCCGGCAACGCGTCCCTCTCGGCCTCGAAATCGCGCACCAGTAAGGGCTGGTGAGTGGCCCGCATCCAGCCGATGATGCCTTGACCCTCCGGGACCAGAAACACCGCCGGCGCCTGGCGCTGGCCCTCTTTGACCCACACCTTGATCAGATAGCGGTCGCCATCAAACAACCCCAACTGAAAGAACTCGACGGGCACGATCTCCCCGGCCAGTTGGTAGATCAGCTCGCAAAGCTGATCCTGGTCCAACTGCGCCTGCAGGAGCGCGCGGCCGATCTCCACCAGGTGAGTCAGTTCGGCCTGGCCGCGCGACGCGGGGTTCTCCTCCGGTGACTCGATCCAGATCTCGCTGGGCCGGACAGGATCAGAGGTCGTTCCCCGCCGCTGGGCTGCCATCGCGGCCCTCCTCTGTCGCTTGGGGCGGGTCCGCCGACGCCAGGACCTCGTGTTTCGTCATCACCAACGTGTTGCCGCCTTCTGGCGAGAAGGTGAACGCCACCTCATCCATCAACCGTTGCATCAGGTAGAGGCCCAACCCACCGATGGGGCGTTCATCGAGCGGGGCGTCGATGTCCGGCTCCGGGATTGCGGTGGGATCAAATGGCTTGCCCCGGTCCTGGATCGTGATTACCACGTCTTCGTCGCACGTTTCGATCCGGACCTTCAGCGCGCCGCCTGCCCCTTCGTAAGCGTGCTCGATCACGTTGCAACACGCTTCTTCCACAGCCAGTTGCAGATCAAAGCGGGCGGCGGGCGCCAGGCCAAGCGCGGCGCACGCCTCAGCGATGAAATTCGCGATGCGTGGGAGATCGGCCAAAGTCCCGACCAGGGAGAGTTGACGCTGAAAAGGGTTCATGATCCGACACCACCCCTACCGATACAGCACGCGCCCAAACAAAAAAGCTGGAGGCTGGAGATCGGACCGGGATCCAACATCCAACTTCCAGCTTCGGTCGCGTTCAGAAATGTCTTCGTAGTCTTGCGGGGCGCTTCCTCGATGGATCGGCTCGAAAGTACGGAGTTGTGTCCGAACGCTTATTTATCGCCACAGGCCGTCGTGATCAGAAGCTACCCACGGCCTCGACTTCACTATTGTAAATCGCGAACTGGTTGTCCAGGCCGGTCAGAGTCAGCACTTTTGCGATCTCAGGAGGCACCTCGGCCAGCCGCAGGTCACCACGGTTCCAGCGCCGGCAGACTTTCCACGCGCTGATCAACTCACGGAGGCAGGCGCTGCTGGTGTAGGTCACATCCGCCATGTTGACCACGATCTTGTACCGACCGGAATCGGTCACAGCGCGCAGGTTGCTTCCCAGCTCCGGCGCGACACTGCCGTCAACGCGGCCGCCCAGCCGGACGAGGGAACAACGCTTCAAATCGACGGTCGAAAGCTCCATATTGATGACCTCCTCTTCGAGAACCGCGTGTGGCGTGCTCAGTCATGGGAATTCCAGGTGGCGCGAGTATACCACAGCTTCCACTGAGAATACAACTTCAGTTCGGGGCAAACTGGCGAATCGACGAGTCAGCGAGTCAGGAGTCAGGGGTCAGGGGTCAGGAGTCAGGAGTCAGGGGTCAGAGTCCCTCCATCACCGTGTCACCGTGTCACCTTGCCACCTCCCCCGTCACCAACGTCGCAGACATCCCCAACCCAAGGAAAGTCCAAAAGAGGGCGGATATATGCGGGTAGACCAGGTTGAAGAGATAGTGATCCAGGAATCCACCGACCATGACCCCAACGACGGCCGCAGCCAGCCCCAGCAACAACGCTTCCATGCGCGGGTCCACGGTCCGCCGCCAGGTTCGCCACAAGCGGGCGAGAAAACTGCCGACCACGATCAGGAAACTGATCACACCCACAACCCCCATCTCCTCGGCCATCAGCAGATAGAGATTGGATACGCCCACATACAGATCGGCGTCAGGAGAACCGGCGAAACCAACCCCAAACCAGGGGTAGCGGCTGATCAGGGCCAGTGCGTCCTTGTACTCGCCCAGGCGCATCAGGGTTGCCTGGTCCTGAATGCGGATCCCCTCGATGAAATGCGCCACATACGCCTGGGCGGGCGGCAGTAAGAGCAACAGCGCGATCCCGATCACGCCCGCCAGCAGCAGCTTGCGATAGCGCAGCAGTGCGATCACGAGCAGCCCGGCCGCGAGACCCACCAGCGAACCGCGACTGTAGGTCAGATAGAGCGCCAGCAGATCCAGGCCCAGAAACAGGATTACCCACCGCCGGCGGAACAGTGGTTGCGCGCTCACCACCTGCGGCGCGGTCAGCCCGGCGACCAGGATCATGAACCCGCCCAGCACATTGGGGTCGACCATGGTGCCGATGGCGCGCATGGGGTTGTCGGGGTTGTCCTCGATGTAGCGCAGTGCGCCGGCGCCCCCCGGGTAGTTGAACCGGCTGAGCGCATCCAGGATCTGCACCGTCCACGTCTCAGGGATCACGTAGAAGATGATCGCGATGGCCGCGGCGGCCGCGCCCGCCAGCATGATCAGGCGCGTCACCAGGTCCACATCCGCCCGGCCCCGCAGGCTGTTCACTACGACAAAGAAGAGCCCGATCGCCAAGGCCAATTCGGCGAAATTGCGTACCGTTGTGCTGGTTGGCGGGCCGAAACGCAAGCCGTTGGCGAAGGCAAAGATCGCCCACAGCAGGAAAAGCAGCACCGGCGCGCCCAACACCGTACCCGCCAGCTCGCGCTCGCAGCGGGTGGCGACCCGCATCAACCACACAAAGTAGAGCGCAATTAGCGCAACGTCGAGAAACGTCGGTGTGAACCCGAGCTTGAAAGGCAACGCGGCAAACGGCAGCACGCCGATCACGCCGAGCAGGGCCGCGTAGTCCCACCGGATGTCACGCAGCATCAGCAGCCCGCCGATGATCGCCAATAAAAACATCGGCGCATAGAGCGGTCCGGCGATCGCGACCAGCAGCGCGGCCAGCAGCGCGGCGACCAGCAGCAAAGCAACCAGCCCGAGCCGCGCCGTGCGCGGTTTCGGGCTGGAAAGGATCGATTCGATACGACTCAAGGTTAGATTCGACAAGACCGTACAGCCCCTAGCATGGACAGGCCAGAGCCAACCAGGCACATGTCATCAGAGAATTCTTATCGGTCGTGCAAGGATTCAACTGGTTCGGCCCCCTATGGGCCAGGCAGACGCAGCGGCTTTCCGGTCACCAGGCTGTACAGCACGTCCGGGCAGAAATCAACTTCGTTTGGCCAGACAATGGTTCCGGATTCGGAATCAACATGAACCTGTCCGAAAAAATCTATGTCTTCCAGTGGGGTAAACACGCCTCCCCGACCAACAACTCGATCTCTGAAATCAAGTTCGCCCTTCGCATCGTCAGCAAAGCACAATTCGAGACGATACTCCCCAATGTGACGCACGCGCTTAACTCTTGGGAACATGTCCAACCCTCCTACTCAAGGGGTTCGATCTTCAGAGATGATTATACCATCGCAACAGCCTCAGCACCAAGCACGCTTACTCCATCCGCACGGTCGCCAGCCGCACAGAATCGCCCACCGTCGCGCTGGCCTGGTCGGTCACCGGCAGGCGCTGGCCCGTGGCCGCGTCGTAGAGGCCCGCGATGAGCGTGTACTCGCCGGGGGCCAGGGTGTCTGGCAGCAGTAGCCCGCGGCGATCGGTGATGAACACACCCAACGCCCAACCCGTGCCCGGCGCATAGCCACCGCCCGGCTCGCCATCCTGGCCGGCCACCAACTGGCCGTCCAAGGACAGGAGTTGCACGAATCCGCGCAGGTTTGTGGTGAGCTCTGTCGAACCACTGCCGGGCGCCGCGACGGCCTGCCAGGTCAGCTCGACCGCGAGCGGGTCACCGGGTCGGAGCGTATTGGCGCTGATCCGGGCATCGGCCAGCCGCACCTGCTCCCCCAGCCGCGCGTCGACGGAGAGGGACTCCAGATGGCCGGCCGTGACGAAGGCCACCAGGCGGGTGTCATCTATCCAGCGATCCTCGGCCTTGAACGCGTGCGCGGCCAGCCAGGCCTCGATGCCGTTGGCCGGGTCGGCCGGTGACACGCCTACGGTGACCAGCCAGAGGCGCGGATGCCGGGCCAGCGCCCGCCAGAGCACGGCCTCGGCCTCGGGATGCGGCGGCGTGGGCTCAGCCGCGTAACCGTAGATCGGCAGCCGGCCGCGATAACGCGCCATCGGCGCCTGGTAGTGATACGGCGCGATGGTCACGATGCCATCCGCAGGGCCGGCCCGCCGCTCGATCTCGGCCAGCGCGCCGGCGTAATCCGCCCCGGGCATGCCGTACTCGGGCCGGGAGCCGTAGACTGCGGCCGACAGGGCCGCCAGCCCGAGCAGCGCAACCACGGCGCCCGCGGCGAACACGCGCGGCCACGCCTTCGCCCGTCGCCAGACCATCCACCACGTCAACCCCGCCAGGAGCGCCACACAGACTGCGGCAGCCGGGACCTCCCACGCCACCCCAACGGACGCAACCCACCCGAGATCCAGGTTGGCCTGGGCGTTCTCCCACAACAGCCGCACCTGCCCCAAGACCGGACCGTGCAGGGGGTTGAGCAACGCGGGCGGGCCGTACTTCAACGGATTCACCCAGTCGGTCGGATAGATCTCGCGCAGCTTGATCTCGTAGTTGACGTAGTTGGCGCTCACGGCCAGGATCTGGACGGCGACCGAGAGGCCAGCCAACAGGGCCAGGCAGATGAGACCTCTCCCCCAGCCC
>MNXL01000099.1:114-7603 GCA_001871755.1 Anaerolineae bacterium CG2_30_64_16 | reverse complement strand
AGGGGATCGCCGTCCCGGAGCACGTACGTTCCCGGCGGCCCGCCCATATCACCGGTGCGAGCGCCGGCCACCAGGTCCCCGAAAAGCGGCAACCGCGCCCCGACCCGGGCCTCCAGCCTGGCTTTCAACTCGCCCCACAGCGCAATCTCGCTCACACCCGGTTGTGCGAGCGCACGCACCTCGGCCTGGGCGAAATCGCACAGGGCAAGCGCTGCGCGCAACCTGGCGATCTCCTCCGGGGTCTTGACCGCGCGCAGCGGCTCCACCTGGCCGTCAATCGGCATCCACGTTGCGCCAGGCAACGCCTCTTGCGCCGCGCCCAACAGCGCGGCCGGCAGGAACCGCCACTCGACTGCAACCCTGGACCCGCGGCCGTCCCAGCCACCGAGCACATCCCGCAAAACCGCGGCCTGCCGCTCGACGACAGCCAGCGGTTCATCGAAGGTGTAGCCTGCGTAGTCGCGCACCTCGACACCATCTCCGCCTGCGCCCCGCACTGCGCCGGCCTCCGCGTCCGAGCAGATGAGGGTAAGCTCGCCGCGGCGCCACCACGCCAGCGCCGGACCACCCTCGAACGGACTGGGGCCCGTTTGGATGGGCGGCGCGTAGCCGGTCAGCCAGGCAACCGTCCAGGGGTTGGAGAGCAGTGCAGCGGCCATGCCGCGCTCGCGAAAGAGGTCCTGAATGCGGTCGAGATTTGTCTGGTTCATTGTTATGCTCCTCTACCCGGCCGGTCGGCTGCAGCGGCCGCCGGGCTACCCCCGGCGCCGCTCTGCGTGCTCGCCCGACGGCGTCTGCGCGTGCTCGTGGTAATGCCCCTGCTGGTGCATGCGGTTGTGCAAGGTGCGATGAGCCGCTTCAAGCGCCAGACGCATGCGCTTGTAGGCCCGGTCGTCGGCGCGGGTGCCCACGGTGTCCAGATAGACGATGGCGCCTTCGATCTGGTCGAGGATGGTGACCGCGTCCGCGGCGGCCAGCAGCGGGGTCCCTGCGACCGAGATCATCACCGGTGTGCCGTGGGCGGCGATGATCTCGGGCTTGTCGGGCCGCTGCCCGCGCACCAGCAGAGCCAGCCAGGCGCTCCGATCGACCTTGACCGACCAGTGGCCGCCCCCGGCGCCGGGGGAAACTGCCACGCTTTCCCGGATCTCCCCGTTCACCACCAGCTCGACGCGCGTCAGCGGGAGGGTGACGCTGGCGACCTGCCAGAGGACGTCCACCGTGCCGCCGGCCGCGGACATCGCGATCCGGCTCCCCATGGGCTGGCCGTCCACCGCGAACTCGAGCAGCGGGCCGTAGGTGACGAACGTCTCGCCCCGGCGGATAGCCTCTTTCCAGGCCTCGTAGCTGAATTCGGTGCGAGGGTCGATGCGGGCGTAGGTGCGCACGGTCCCCACCGCGGTGGTGGCGGCCATCTTGTCCGTGCCTCCCACGGCCGGGACCAGGTAGCCGCAGTTGAGATACCGGTACCAGTCGGAGATGGAATAGGGGTCGATGCCGCTGTAGTGATCTTCCCACGACGTCATTTCGATCGCGTCGACATCGCCGCCCACGATCGCCGCGGCGTGCTCGGCGCGCGGGTTCGGGAAGTGAGGCGCCACCACCAGGCCGCCCTGCTTGCGGCACTGCCGCGCCCATTCGGTCAATAACACATCGACCGGGTCGCCCAGCGCCGATTCGTCCGGCCCGCCGGTGGTCATGGGCGCGATGATCTGCCCGCGGTAGCCCAGCAGGGAGATGTGCCCCAGGACGTGTTGGCGATTCTCGGTACCCACCCGCACCAGGTATTCGCCGTCCCCGCCGGCTTCCTTCGATCCCCAGGTGTTGTGGCCATCGAAATCGCCCACGTTGGTCATCAGCTCGCCCCACTGGCTGGCCAACAGGTTGATCACGTTCACGCCCTCGGCCGCTCCCTCCAGCATAGCCGACATGGGTGACAGGAAGTGCACGTGCGTGTCAGCCGTCACCCACCCCTGCTCGCGCCAGGGCAGGACCTTTTCCAGCTCGATTTCGATCTCCTGCGTTTCAGGCGTGACCTCCACGACTTTCCGCACCGGTCGGATTTCGAAGCCTTTGGAGACTTCGATGTAGATCTTGCCCAGCGGCAGCTTGATCGTCGTCTCGCCGCGGATGTAGGTGCAGGCATGGGCGCGGGCCCGGTCGTCCCAGTTCAGGACGTGGGGGAAGTCCACACTGTAGTCCTCGAACCAGGATCCATTGAGGAGGCGGTGGCGGTCCACCGGCGCCAGGTATTCACCCCATGCGCCATGAACGTGCAGCTTGACCGGCGCCGGTTGGCCCCGGCCGCGCTCGACTACGCGCAGCCTGACTGTCTGGGCCGCGGGCGCGACCGCATGGAGGCTGGTGAACGCAGGCGCTTCGACCCTTCGGCGTTGCCCTTCGACAAGCTCAGGACGCAGCTCAGGACGTGCTTCGCTCAGTGCAGACACTTCGCCTTCGCTCAGCACAAGCGCTTCCACCTCGGATACCGGGACGATCCGGCTGCCGGCGGAGCTGGACAGATGGAAACTGGCTGCCGGGTGCGCAGTGTACTCGATCAGGATCTCACGGGCGGATAGTTCCGGGAGCTGGTTGTTGTAAGTGTCCTGCCAGGCGCCGTTCGGGTAGACCAGGCGCGGGGTGGCGGAGATCACCTGGCCCAGGTCGATCTGGATCTGTTCGAGCAGGCCGTCTTGATCCAGATCCGGCCGGAAGGTCTCACCATCGGGCAGCATCAGGCGGGCCTTGCGTCGCGGTCCCCAGCGCAAAGGGAGCTCGGCTACATCCCCTGCCGAGATGGCCGAGATCACGACCACGCCCGCCGCCCTGCCATCAGGCGGTTCGAACCGAAAGCCAGCGATCACTCGGTCGGGATGGGGGTTCTCCCACGCCCACAGCCAGTTCACCCAGGGCCCTTCATCCGCGGACGCAGCGCGCGTCTGGCTCCAGCCCCAGGAGGGCGGGCCCCAAATGGGCCGGGGCTGCTCGTGATGCGCGTGCTGCGGGAAGGGCTTATGGTGTGCCACCGCTTCAAAGCAGTTCTCGCCCCAGCGCCGCCGGAACGCGCCTGACTGGTGGCGTCGGCGGATCGCGGTCCGCGCCTCGCTGCCATCGGTATATCGGATCACATAGTCGGCGGCGTGCTCCGCCAGCCGGCCCTCCCCGTGCATCGGGGAGATGATGCCGCCCGGCCCCGGCAGCACGGGGCGGAGGTCCGACGTGTGCAGGAAGACGAGCCAGCGCGCGCGGACCGGGCCGATCTCGATAGAAACCGGCCGGTCGAACAAGATCACGGCCTCGCCGATCTCAAACGGGATGCCCCAGGACACACAGCTTCCGACCGGCGCATCGCTCAGCGCAGCCGACATCTCACCGGTCATGCCCGGGGACGCGGTATCGCCCGCATTGCCCTTGAAGAGCAGGGGCGCAAAATGGGGAGAGGCGGGGCCATCGTGGATCAGGGACATAGGGACCTCATTTCAGTCGTTGCTTCAACCACGTGAATGCAGCGGCTTGCATCGTCAGGTCGAACCGGTGCGGGCCGGGGTAGAGCTGCCCCGTATACGCGTCCGGCGCGGCGGCATCGGCGAAAAGCCGCGTCAGGCGCGCGTGCGCCGCGGCCATCCCTTCCGGGGTGAACAACTCGTCGTTCAGGTCGTACTGGACCAGCAGCGGCGACGGCGCGCGGCACGCGGCCAGGTCAGGCCAGTCGCCGTGGCGCGCCCAGCCGAACGGAAAGAGCATCCACGTGTGCGTCGAGATGTGATGGTCGAGCAACCCCGCGTAGGTGCACATCAGCCCGACGATGACCGCGGCCGCGATGCGGTCGTGTGTCGCGTTCAATAGCGCGGCCCGGTTCCCGCCGCCCGACAGGCCGACGCATCCCACCCGGGCCGGCAGCACGTCGGGCCGCGCGAGCAGATAGTTCACTGCAATGCGATCTTCGTGCGCCACCACGCCGGCCATGGTCGTTCCGAGCACATTACAGTATTTGGACACGATGTGTTCGTGGAAGCCCGCGGCCGTGTTATATCGGGCGATCTCGAATGGGGTATCGTCGGCGAGCGGAGACGCGTCGAGCAGCGCGGCGGTAGCGTCGCCGACCTGGTCGAGCATCACCTCCAACGGGAAACCCCGGCTCCCCCACAGGAAGGTGTCGGGCGCCAGCACCACGAAGCCTTCCCGTGCCAGCGCGTTGGCGTAAGCGCGGCCGCCATAGCAGGTGTTACGGTACTCGACCAGCACTGGCGACGGGTCAACCGGCCCGTCTGCGATCTTCTCCTTGCCGTAGAACTTGAACGCGCCGTGGTCGTGGAGCGCCACCACAGCGGGCAGCGGCGCCTGGGCCCCTGCAGGCTTGAGCACGTAAGCGTGCGTGCGCGGCCCGTAGCCGACTGACCACGAAACCTCCTCGCCCGCTACACCGGCGCGCTCCCAAACGCTTTCCACCCGCACATCCCGCGGCTCCTCCGGCCGGTTGCAGAACCCCAGCGTCTCGCGCACCAGCCGCTGCGTCGCGCGGCCCGGTGTGGCCTCCGGGTACAGCGGCCCCTGCCGTCGCGCTTCGCCAACCCAATCGCTGAAAATGCCGAGATGCCGGTAGAGTTGTGGTTTGATTGTTGCGTCCATAACGACAGTATAACCGCCACTCTGCGCTGACGCAAACGGCCGAGATCGTCCGGGGGAGACCCCCATCCTGGCGATTGGCCGCGACCGGGGTGTGCTGGTGGGTGTCACGATCCAGGCGGGCAGGACGCCGGCGTGCTGAACGGTGTTCCGCAAGCGGATGTGCAGCCCGAGGAGTGGATCACCGTCCAGGGGACCGTGGTCAGCGCGGCCGACGATCTGAAGGCTTGGGGCCTGATGTCGGGGATCGCTCCATCTGATCACTTCCCCCAATCCGAGAGCACAGCCAATTCCATCTCCGGGGCCACGGGGTCGTTTGTCTTGACCTTCACTCGAAAGTCGTGCGGGCCTTCCATGCCCTTGTGCATCATGAATTCCATTGAAAGCTCTGTGCTCTGACCGGGCTTGAGGGTCGTCGAACCGACGACAGCTTTGGGCGGTCAGCAGCCCTGCTTGACTTCGACGACCGGCTGGTTCAGAATTTGCAACGGCTGGTCGCCGACGTTGCTGAGCTTGAAGGTGGCCTTGACCGGTATGTCGAGCGGCACCTTGCCGAAGTCGATCTTTTGTTGATCGACGGCGAGGGCTGGCCGGCCGGCGATCTGTGCAGGGCTGGCGGTGTTGGTTGATCCACGCCCGCTGTTCGCCAGCCATGCGACGCCGATGATGATGACGAGCAGCGCGCCGCCGGCAAGAAAAAGCGGCAGGCGGCTACGCGTCGGCGGCAGAGTGGCTTTAGCCTTTCCTCCCTTGGGTAATTGATTGGCCTTACTGGGCATCTATACCTCCTTCAAATAGGTTGGGACGTCTATGGTTTGAACAGAAACGTGCGCAGGTAGGCGATCATCGCCCATAACTCTTCGTCCGAATACAGCGATCCGAACTCCGGCATGCCCGTGCCCATGCCGCCGCGCAGCAGCTTACCCTGGAGCAGCACGTCGCTGGCCGCGAGCATGCCCCCCGCGTCGGTGAAGTCCCTTGGACCCTTGGGCAGGGTTGGATCCATTTTGGTCAGGCCGGGCAGATCCAGACCGGCCGGCCCCTTCCCCTTGCCGTCCGGGCCGTGGCAGGCCGCGCAGTCGCGGGCATAGAGTGTTTCGGCGCGCGCGAGCGCGGTGGGCGGCACGTCCTTAAGCCAGGCCCACGCGACCAGACTCCACACGTCGGCGTCGCTTAACGCGGCGTTGGTCGGGTCGTCCCGCAGGGTTTGGAACGCGTCGGCGAGCGCAAGCGTGCGGCGTTGGGCCGAGTCGGTCAAAGCTTGCGGCAGCTTCGCGTTCAACGCCGCGCCCGCCGCGATCGAGGGCCGGGCGCCGGGCGTGACCTGCGCCGCATGCCGCATGGCGTCAAGGTCAATGCCGAGCTGCTGATAGAGAGGAATCTCTCCCGCGGCGCCTGGGAGAACCTCTCCCCCGGCCCCCTCCCCTACGAGGGGAGGGGGGATGGACACCCCCTTCCCTCGTAGGGAAGGGGGCCGGGGGGTTAGGTCCGTCACCTCGATCACGCCACGCATGCGCCAGTGATCCAGGCCACACCAACGGGTACAGGCGAAGGCGTAGCGGCCCGGCTCGTCCGGCGTCACATCCACCTCGACCACCTTGCCGGGGTAGATCTCATCTACGTTCACACCCAGGCCGGGGATGGTCAAGCCGTGCACTACATCTGGCGAGCTGATGCGCAGTCGCACCGTCTCGCCGGCCCGCAGCGTGAGCCGATCCGGGCTGAACCCGCCCTGCTCCGGTGCACGGGCCACGATCTCCACAATCTTGACACCCGCCGAAGCCGCCCGCCACGCCTGGTAGCCGAAGATGCCGATTGGGAAGGCCACGAGCACCAGCAGGACAATGCCCAGCGCAGAAAACTCTCCCTTGCCCCGTGATCTATCGCGTGCCATCGGTTCCCTTGCTTCCTTGTCTACTTGTCTCCTCGCTCACTGGTTCCCCGGCCCGAACTTGCTGTAGGTATCCACGATCTGCTGCCGGATATCGGCCGGCGACTTGCCCTCGCCGGTCAGCTGCATCACGTCGGTGGCGATGTCCACGCAGAGGCTGCAGCCCATGGCGTGATCGTCGAAAACCGGCTTCCCATCCGCGCCGAACTCCTTGATGTAGCAGGCCAGGTTGCTCTTGTGGCCGATGGCGCCGCAGCCGCAGTAACATGGCACATTCTGCAAGGCGTCCGGGTTAGCGACGGCGAACTGGTAGGCCGTGCGCACGGCGGCCGGCGCGTCCTGCATCGGCTGGGGCAGGGCCGAGACGGGCGCCAGCTTGACCTGGCTGCTCGTCCCTGTGTCCGCACTGCAAGCCGCCAGCAGGAGACCGCCGAGCAGGAGCGTTAAGACGAGTGTGAAGCGTTGCAGCATGATGCATCCTCGAGCTTGAGTTTTCCAAATCTATGTCTGGAGTTTAGTCTAATCCGCCAGCGGCAGCCAGGGCCATTTCATCTGTTCGCAGCGCGCCGAATGGCCTGGCGCCATCTGCGCCGAAAAGCCCTGACATACCGGCCCCGACTGCGCGATGATAGCGGCGCAGTTACGAACGACGCGTAGCGACGTGCTATGCATTGCTGCTTCGATACAGAAAGTGAGGGTAAGGATATGATGGGTGGATGGGGTTGGGGCATGGGCCTCCTGGGTGGCCTGGGCATGCTCCTCTTCTGGGGGCTGATCATCGGCCTGGTGGTTTGGCTGGTTGTGACCTTGACGCGCTCCGGCCAGAGCAACGCAGGGCGCGGCGCGCAGCCTGATGCGGCGCTGGAAACCTTGCGCCGCCGGCTGGCCGCGGGCGAGATCACACCGCAGGAGTTCGATGCGCTGCGCCAGAAGCTTGGCGTCTGACGCGCACAGAACTGCGACGATCTACCA
>MNXL01000099.1:0-102 GCA_001871755.1 Anaerolineae bacterium CG2_30_64_16 | reverse complement strand
TTCTGTGTATGCACATTCCCTTCGTATCCTCTCAATAATCCGGGGTGGCTGTGGCCGGTCCTGACCGAGCCACCGTGGCTCGGTCAGGAGACCGGCCACAGC
>MNXL01000266.1 GCA_001871755.1 Anaerolineae bacterium CG2_30_64_16 | reverse complement strand
TCATGCCTTCAGTTGGCTGGATCAACGTGCCGATGAGGAGGCCAAACACGTGCGGGCGACGTGGGGCGACGAGCCCATCCGGGTCCTCACCGGCTGGCCTCTGATCAGCGGACTGCCCCTCGAACATATCGCCTGGTTCCGCCGCCATTGCCCGGCACAGTTCGCCGCGGCCGAGCGCTTCCTGTTCGTCAACGACTTCATCGGCTGTCGACTGACCGGCCAGTTGTGCATGGACCCTTCGGACGCCAGCATCACGCAGCTTATGAATATCGCCGCTGGCGACTGGGACGAGCGGCTGTTGGAGGTGGCGGGGATCGAACGCCGTCAACTGTCACCCATCCAACCCTCGGGCGTCATTGTGGGCAGGATCACCCAGGAGGCCGCCGCAGCGACCGGCCTGCCCCAAGATACGCTGGTGGTCAACGGGGCGCACGATCAGTACTGTGCCGCAGTAGGCGCCGGCGTCACCTGGCCGGGGCGCGTTCTGCTATCCTGCGGCACGGCCTGGGTGCTCTTAACCGTGCCTGAGAACTTGGCGACAGGGCTGAGCAGCGGCATGGCGATCAGCCGCCACGCCGTAGAGGGACGCTGGGGCGCGATCCGCAGCCTGGGGGGCGTGGGCGCCTCGCTCGAATGGCTGCTCGATCATGTGTGGGGTGGGGCAGGCGCGGGAAAGAAACGGGAGCGCCTCTATGACGCGATCGACGACGCG
Organism: Anaerolineae bacterium CG2_30_64_16; assembly: GCA_001871755.1. Taxonomy (GTDB): domain Bacteria; phylum Chloroflexota; class Anaerolineae; order CG2-30-64-16; family CG2-30-64-16; genus CG2-30-64-16. The sequence continues at coordinate 7,011 of MNXL01000266.1, read as the reverse complement.
GCGGCCCGCACACCACCCGGCGCCGGTGGCGTGCTCTTCCTGCCCATGGCTGGCGGGCACGCGGCGAGCTATGGGCCAGCCGGGGGTGGCTTTCTGAATCTCGCGATCAGTCACACCCGGGACCACCTGGCTCGCGCCATAATGGAGGGTACCGCATGTGAGCTGCGCTGGGCCGTAGACGAGATGCAGGCCACCGGCATCGAGGTTGCCGAGCTCACCATGGTGGGCGGGGCAGCGAAAAGTCCGGTCTGGCCCCAGATCGTCGCGGACATCCTGCACGTCCCGGTTACAGTGCCCTCGTTGAAGGATGCGGCGACCCGAGGCGCCGCCATCCTGGCTGGGGTGGGCGCAGGCTGTTTCTCCGATGCCGAGGCCGGATTCGCAGCCTGGCGAGGGCCCGAGAACCGCCTGAGCCCTACCGTGGCACATCGGCAGTTCTATGACGAGCGATACGTCCAGTACCAGGCAACGGCACGCCTGATGGCGAGTCGAGCCGGTTGACGTAATGAGCCTGCGCCTGGATGGGCTCGCGCATGCCCTGGCCTTCATCATCTTCGTTTCTTTCCAGGCGCAGGAGGTTTCATGTTAGAATAAAGGCCTGTCGTGGCGAGCTCATGGGGACTGTCGCCATGCTCGTTGTCGCTCGCGAGGGGTGCCATCGTTGAGGCACACGTCACGAAATACGCAGTACGCAATCCGAAAACCCGTGATCCCAAACAGCCAATCAGCACTCCCCCAAGCCTTTCTTGCCCGCATGGCCGGCCTGCTCGGCGATGAGTACGCGGCGTTCCTGGCGAGCTACGCCGCGGCGCCGGGCGTTGGCCTGCGGGTGAACACGCGCAAGCTGACGCCTTACCGCCTTCAGGCGCTGGCCCCCTTCGATCTGGCCCCGGTGGCCTGGTCGCCGGACGCTTACCTGGTTCCAGAGACCGCGCAACCGGGCAAGCACCCCTACCACGCGGCCGGCCTCTACTACCTCCAGGACCCCTCGGCTATGATCCCGGCACTGCTGCTCGATCCGCAACCACGACTTCAGCCTGGACCCCGCTCACTCCAACACGCTCGCGCCCGGCAAACGTCCCTAACCCGGACAAGGCCGCTGCGCTTACAAGCCGGAACCAAAAAGACGACAGCCGCCACTCCCAAAATCCTTGCACAAAAAACAGGAATTTCGGGGGTTAGGCCCTAAAGATGGATCACCTGCCTGCTGCGATGCGACTCAAGGGCCGCGGTCAGCACGCGATGATGCTGCGCTGTCTCCTCCGGCGTGGCGCAGCCAAACGGCCCCCGCATCTCATCCCCGTGAACTAATTCATCGCAGAATGCCGCCAGCATCTGCAGGATGCTGTCCGAGAACCCGAACTCGAAGATGCCGCCGGTGATCGTCGGATAGGGCGGCGTGTGGCCCAGATCCTCCACCTGCCACCGCTGCGGGTCCCCCGGCCGGTAGCTCATGGTGCGCAGCGTCCTGGGGAACTTGGTCGAGAACTCGGCCGAGAACGCCGTGCCGTGGACCTTGATGAACCAGGTGTTGGTCTCGCCGGGCGCGATACGCTTGGTGCTCAGCAGCATGGGGAACTGCTGATCTTCGGTTTCCACGTCGCACGCCAGGATGGCGTTGTCCCAGGTTTCGCAGGGCGCCATATTACCTGCCCCGTCCGGCCGCTCGGCCACGATCTTCGAGAGCAGCGCCCATAAGCTGCGCGGCATCCAGCCAAAGCGCAGTGGGATGTGCAACACGTGCATCCCCAGGTCACCCATGCAGCCGTACTCGCCGTTGTAGGCCAACTGGCGCTTCCAGTTGATCGGCTTGTCCGGGTTGAGGTCACTGGAATGCCAGAACCCGGCCTCCACCTCGATGACCTTGCCGAAACGACCTTCCCGCAGGAACTTGATGACCTGATAAGCGCCGGGGAAAAACGGGAACTCAGAGGAGCAGCGCGCGAAAACCCTGGGATTATCCTGCAAAGTCTCCAGGATCTGCCTGTTGGCCGCCAGGTCGATGCCGAACGGCTTCTCGCCCAGCAGGTGCTTCCCTGCGCGGATGATGTCGCAGTAGATCTGCGCGTGTAGATGATGCGGCACTGCACAGTAGACCGCATCCACGTCGGGACTGGCAAGCAGCTCGTGGTAGTCGTTGACCGCGACGGTGACATCGGGAATATTGTCGGTGAACCAGCGCATGGAGGACGGCTTGGTATCGGCGACAGCCACAAGCCGCGGGCGAACATCCATCTCCAGCAGGTGCGACCACCGCTGCGTGGCGCTGGCGAGCTCCCGCGCCATCAGCCCGCAACCGATGACGCCGAAGCGAATGAGCCTTTCAGACATTTTCATGGTCTCCTTGGCGGACGTGCTACTTGCTGTGTGACTGACTTCGGAAAACAAAACCCGCGCCACGCGCCACGCGCTACGCTCTACGCCCCGTACCCCAACTCCCTCTGCGTCTCGTAGATGCTCTCCTCGATGATCTCCAGTCCCTTGAGCGCCAGGTCATCATCCATGATCAGCGGCGGCGACATGCGCAGGATGTGACCGGCCGGGATCCAGGCCAGGCCTTTCCTAAATGCTTTCTGGTACACCATCTGGCCAGCCTCCTCAAACGGCTCTCGCGTCCCCTTGTCCTTCACCAGTTCGATGCCCAACAGACACCCCATGCCGCGCACCTCGCCGATGATCGGGTATCTGGCCTCCATCTCCTTCATGCGTTTCAAAAGGATTTCGCCCAGGTGAGTCGCCCGTTCACACAGGTTCTCCTCCTCGATCACTTCGATGCTGGCCAGCGCCGCCGCGCACGCCATGGGGTTGCCGCCGTACGATGTGCTGGCGCTGATTTTCTCGATGACCTCCTTGTGCTCCTCCGATACCAGCATGGCCGTCACCGGGAAACCATTTCCCAAACCCTTGCCCAGGGTCATGACGTCGGGCACGGTATCCCAGTTTTCCATGGCGAACATCTTGCCAGTGCGCGCCATGCCCGTGAGTACCTCGTCAGCCATCAGCATGATGCCGTACTCGTCGCACAGGGCCCGGATCTTCTGGATCCAGCCGTCGGGTGGCACCACGCTGCCAGCCCAGCCCTGAATCGGTTCCAGCACGATGCCGGCCACGCGGCCCGCTGTCTCCTCCTTGATCACTGTGCGGATATAGTCCACACACAGCAGGTCACACTCGGGGTAGGACTGCCGGAACTCGCAGCGGTAGCAGTAGCCGCGCGGCGCCAGGAAGTAGCCCGGCGCGCGCAGCCCCTGGCTCACGTCGAGCCGGGCCAGCCCCACCGCGCCCATGGTTTTGCCGTGGAAGTCCCGATGGAATGAGATGAACTCAAACTTACCTGTGGCCGCCCGCATCACGCGCAGGCCAGCTTCCACCGCGGTGGTACCCGAGTCGTACAACTGCATGCCGGTAAGCTTTTTCGCACCCTCCCCTGGCGCGATCTCGGCCAGCTTCTCCAGCAATTGCATCTTGATCGGCGTGGTGAAGTCGTGGGCGTTCATCAGTTCACCGGCCGCCTTCTGCACCGCCTCGGTCACCTTGGGGTGGCAGTGACCCAGCCCGGTCACGTAGATGCCGGAGGAGAAGTCGATGTAAACGTTACCGTCCACATCGGTAAGGGTCACGCCCTTGCCCGACGCGAAGACCACCGGGAACAGCCGCACCTGGGACGAGTACCCTTTCATATACTCCGCAGCGCGCGCATGCATCTGCTGTGACTTCGGCCCCGGCGGGGGTGTGACCATACGCGGTACTGAGTTGACGTCTACTTTGGCCCAATCCTTGTCGTACATTCCTCTGCTCCTCGCTTTGTGTGTTAGAAACTGGATGTCTTCTCACTGGATAGGGGAACTTCAAGTGCATGAAAGGCGGATCGCCAGACCCGCGTCAGCGCGCCGGTACCAGGATCACCTCAACGCCCTTCTCGCGCAACATAGCCACGAAATCATCTGACGCGCCCGCATCCGTGATAAGTGTGTGGATCTCATCGAAAGCCAGTGTGGCCTCCAGCTTGTCCAGGCCGATCTTGGATGAATCCGTGACGACCACGGCGCGCTCGGCCACGTTTGCCATCATGCGGTACAGCCTGGCTTCCAACACGTTATCGGTGGTCAGCCCGCGCTCAGCGCTCAGGCCATCTGTGCCCATGAAAAGCGTGCGCACATGGATCGTGGCCAGCGCGTGCTCCACCTGCGCCCCCACGAAGTCGTCGAAGTCGTGCACATAGAGCCCGCCCAGCACAATCAGGCGCACGTGGCGGTGGAGGCGCAGTTCAGAGGCGATGACCAGCGAGCGGGTGACGATCGTCAGGCCGCCGGTCTCCAGCAGGGAGCCGGAGATGTGGCGGGCGATTTCCAACACTGTCGTGCCGGAATCGAGGAGAATGGTGTCACCGGGTCGCACCAGCGCGGCCGCAACCTTCCCGATGCACGCCTTCGCTCGGGTGTTCAACAGAAGCCGCGCGTCGTACACGGAGACCTGGCCCGGCCGAGTGATTGCCGCGGCGCCCCCGTGCGTACGCCTGAGAAGCCCAAGCTGCTCGAGATGCTCCAGGTCGCGGCGGATGGAGACCTCGGACACGCCGAGCTGGCGGCTGAGCTCACTGACGCTGGCCGGCCCTGAGCGCGTTAACTGGTCTAGCAATGCGCTGTAACGTGTTGTCTTCTGCTGACCTTTGCCTCTGTCTGGCATCTCGGGATCTTCCTGTCGACAACCCCCAGGGTTCATAGCCAAACGGTGCGATCGGAGCAAAATGATCATAGCATGGTTTCGAGATGACGTCAAATGATCAGTTGGAAGTTGGAGGTTGGACAGTGGGGTGAGAGTTTTCGGCCCACCGGTGGCTCAAGCGGAGGGGGAGGCTATCAGGACGATGACTCATGCCGCGGCCGACGCATGCAGATGTCATTGCGCAGCCCGTCCTGCAGGCCGCAGCGATTCCTAACCGTCGTCTCGGCCTCAGTGTTGATCAGCAGGCCACCGTACAAACCTGACGAGGTATTACTGGCGAGCAAGTCCGACGCGTTGTCCCAGGACGGCGCTCTGCTCCACGGCGTTTACGACTTCGAGCAGCCGCTGCACGTCGCGGAAGTCGCGCATGTAGGTGGCCTCGCCAGCCAGGGCTTGCAGGAAGTGACCGAACTCATCGATGTACATGCGATCGTAGGAGTAGTCCCGGCTGGCGGTCTCCATCAGGTGCTGCCATCGCTCGTCTTTCGCCGTGTACACCATCACCCGGTGCGTCCGGCTGTCCCATCCGATCTGCCCATCCCGCGCACACAGCTCTATCGCGCGCACCGGCACCCGGTAGGCAACGCTCACCGTGACGGTCCCGCGCACCCCAGAGGCAAAGCGACACAGCATCTGGAAGGTGTCGTCGATGTCGGCCGGGATGTCGGACAGCTTGCCCACGTCCGCCGCCACCGCGGTCACCGGGCCGAACAACCACTCCATCCAGTCCATCTCGAAGGCCACCATCTCCCGTCCGCCGCCGTTGAGCCGGCTGCTGACGTAGTAGTCTTCCACGCGTTCCCAGGGGTGCCAATCGGGCAGGTAGCTTACCAGCATGGCGGTGAAGCTCAGCGGCTCGCCGACCTCCCCGCGGTCCAGTGCTTGCTTGACGTAACGGATGCCCGGGTGGAAGCGCATGGTGCAGCTCGGCGCGCCCAGGAGGCCATGGGCCGCAATCGCGTCGATCAGCGGCGTCAGGGCGGTGGGATCCAGTGTCACTGTCTCTTCGGCGAAGAACGGCTTGCCGGCCTTCAGGGCCGCCAGCCCGTAAGACACGTGCTGGTTGGGCGGGGTGCAGATCACGACAGCATCGGGATCGGCGGCCATGCCTTCCTCGAAGGAGGCGACGGTGCGGATGCCGTACAGCCGCTCCGCCTCCTCGCGCCGACCGGCACGCGGATCCATGCCGATGGACTCCCCGGCGCGCAGCGCATGGATGCACCGCACGCGGCGTTTGCCCATGGAACCGAGGCCAAGTATCAGGAACTTCATCGTATCCTCCTCACGATGCGCTGAGTTCGGCTCGCAATGTCGCCGGCATCTGTAGAGCGGCCGCCTCCACTGCCTGGTCCACCTGGGCGATCGACCGGGCCCCGATCAGGACGGAGGTGGCCACAGGCTGGCTCATGACCCAGGCCAGGGCGAGGAGCGGGATGGACGTGCCCAACTCGGCCGCCTTGGCGCGCAGCCCTTATGCTGCCCTCATTCACGCCCGGTAGAGAACCTGCCCCCCAGCGATCGTCGCAACAATCTGGAGGTCCTTGTTCAGGACGAGGATGTCGGCGTCCATGCCCTCTGCCAGGTACCCCTTGCTGCGCAGCCCCAGGACCCGGGCCGGTGTGCGCGAGCACAGGACGGAAGCCTCAATCAGGGACCGCCCGAATTTTAGTAGCGCGTTGCGAAAGCATTGGATGTGCGTCAGCGCGCTGCCCGCCAGGGCGTTGTCGGGCAAGCGGCGCACACCCTGGTCTGCCGTCACCGCCACCTGTACGTTCGGATAGAGGCCGTCGTAGATCCCCGGGGGACAGCCCGCGCCCTTGACGCCGTCGGTCACGAACGCGATGCGGTCCAGGCCCTTGCAGCGGAAGGTCTTCTCAACCAGCAGCGGGTGGACGTGGACGGCGTCGGGGATGATCTCAACTGTGAGCCGATCCTCCACCTGGATGTAATCGGTCAGGCCGGCGGGGTAGACCCCGGCATCGGTCATGGGTGGCAGGTCGAAGGTGTCGTAGAAGTGGGTGACCAGGCTGAGTCCCGCCTCCACAGCCCGGCGCGCGTCCTCAATCGTGGCCGAAGAGTGGGCCAGGCTGGTCACGATGCCGCGCTCCCGGCACCAGCGGATCAGCGACACCGCGCCGTTCAGTTCGGGCGAGACGTCCCAGATGCGGATCGTCCCTGCGGACGCCTGCCAGAGCGCATCAGTGGTTTCGGCCGTGATGCGGGTGAGCGCGTTTGCGGAGCCGGCGCCCGTCTTGGCCAGGTAGGTGATCTCGGGCCGAAAGCCCA
>MNXL01000159.1 GCA_001871755.1 Anaerolineae bacterium CG2_30_64_16 | reverse complement strand
GGTGGCTCGGTCAGGAGACCGGCCACAGCGAGCGATTCCCCGAAGAATTGAGAAGATACTGAGCGAAGCTAGTGGGAATTGTTGAGGTTCATATCAAAACCTTTAGGGTCTTTACAACTGACCACGCAAAGTCCTGAAGAGCCGAGATTCTCAAGTCGCGCACTTGCCTGCCCGTTTCTCCCTATCCGATCCGGCTCCATACCTTCTCGGCCAGCTCGCGCGACTTCGTCGTGATCGCGGCCTCGTCCAGCGTAGTCAGTTGCCGATCCTTCATCAGCACCCGCCCAGAGGCAATGGTGTGGGTGACGTTGGCGCCGTCCACGCCGAAAAGGATGTGCCAGGGCAGGTTGCCGGGGCTGAGCGGCGTGGTCGGATGGTAGTCCAGGAAGATGATGTCGGCAAACGCGCCGACGCTCAGCTCGCCGACCGGCTGCGGGAAGAAGCGCCGGGCCAGGTTGGTGTTGTTGCCGTACGCCATCTGCATGACGACGTCGCCGGGCATGGCCTGCGGGTTTTGGTTGTTGTGCTTGTGCGCCAGATACGCGGCCTTCATCTCGGAGAACATATTGTTCGAGAAGCCGTCGTTGCCGAGCGCGACCGGGATGCCTCGCCGGAGCATACCGGCCACATCGGGCAGCCCCACCGCGTTGTTCATGTTCGAGCGCGGCTGGTGGGTCACCAGGGTCTTGGTCTCGCGCAGGATGTCCTTCTCGTAGGAGTCCAGGTGCACGCAGTGGACCGCGATGGTGTTGGGTCCCAGGATGCCGAACTTCTGCAGCCGCTCGACCACCCGCATGTTGTACAGCCGCAGGCTTTCCTCCTGGTCCGCGATCCCCTCAGCCACGTGGATGTGGAAACCTACCCCCCTCTCATCCCCCCTGGCAGGAGGGAGGCTTCCGGCCGCGGCCGCACACGCCTCCAACGTCTTGTTGGACAGGGTCAGCGCGGCGTGCAGGCCGAACGACGCGCCGAGTTGCGGATCCGCTTCGCGCTGGCAGCGCTGGATGAAGCGCACGTTCTCGGCGATGCCGGCCTGCGCGCCCGCTTCGCCGTTGCGGTCGGTGACCTCGTAGCACAGGCTGGCCCGCAGCCCGGTCTCCTTCACCGCATCCGCGATCAGGTCCAGGCTGCCGTCGATGACGTTGGGGCTGGCGTGATGGTCGACCAGCGTGGTCGTGCCGTGGCGGATGGCGTCCACCAGGCAGACCAGCGCGCTGTAGCGCACGTCGTCCCAAAGCAGCGCGCGGTCCAGCTTCCACCAGAGCCGCTCCAGGATCTCCACGAAGTTCGTGGCCGGCCGGCCCGGGATCGCCATGCCGCGCGCGAACGCGCCGTAGAAGTGCGTGTGCCCGCACACGGCGCCGGGCAGCACCAACTTGCCGCCGGCGTCCAGCCGCTGTGCAGTCGGATACTTCGCGGCCAGCGCGGCCGTCGCCCCGATGTCGGCGATGGTGTCCCCCTCGACGTAGATCGCGCCGTCGGGGATCAGGTCGTTGCGTTGGCCAAGTGTGAAAACCTGGCCGTGCGTGATCAAGAGCGAAGACATGATTACCTCCTGAGCTTGCTCTCAAGCTGGCGTATGCGCTCGCAACCAATCTATCATGAACCCCAAGACTTCCGCCTTCTCCGGCTCGTTGTGCGTCTCGTGATAGAAGCCTTCCCACAGCTTGAGGGTGACGTCGCCGGGGGCTTGGGCGGCGAATTCCTGAGTGGCCTTGGAAGATGTGAGACGGTCAGCCGTACCGTGCACCAGCAACAGGGGCAGCGGGAACTCGGTCGCGTGGGCCAACGCCCATTCGCCGGCCTGCAACATGTCCAGTGCCAGGCGGGCCGAGATGCGATCATGCACCAGCGGATCGCTGGCGTAAGCGCGCACGACTGCTGGGTCGCGCGCCAGCCCATCACGATCCAGCCCGTTGGCCATCTGCATCCCCGGCTGGATCTTGTACAGGATCTTCCCCAGGGCGAGTTTCCAGGCTGGGGGCGGGGTGGCCGTCCGGAGGGCCGGGCCGGTGGCGATCACGCCGGCCAGATCCGGCTTGCGCCGCAGGCTGTAGTTGATCACCAGGTTGCCGCCAAGACTATGTCCGTAGAGGAAGCGTGGCTTGTCGGTGTAGCGCGCTGCGGCTTCGTCGAGCAGCCGGCCGATGTCGTCCATGAGGATGTCGTAGGAGGGCGCGTGGCCGCGCGGCCCCTCCGATTTGCCGTGTCCGCGCAGATCAAACCCCAGGAGCGCGTAGCCGGCCGCGGTCAGCGCGGCGGCGACGTGGGCGTAGCGGCCACCGTGTTCACCCAGGCCGTGCACCAGGCAGACGACGGCCGCCGGTGTAGTATCTGGCTCCCAAGCCTGGGCGTAGAGTCGTAGGCCATCCGCGGTGCGCCAGTTGAACTCGAAATGCTTCACAGTTGCACCTCCATTGGTGTGGGTATCCGTGGGAAAGATGGCATCTGGCAGGGCGTTTACCGTGCATGGCGCGACGGTCAGCCCGTTGCGCGCAACTCGTAGGGTTGACCCTGGCCCAAGATTTCATCGACGCGCACCAGCCACTCGCTGATCGGGATCCCTTGAGGGCATAATGATTCACATTGTAAGCACTGAATGCACATATCAGCCCGTGTTGTTTCTGGTAATTCCTGGTACTGTTTGCGCGCGCGTTCGAGTTCGTTGTACATCACCCCGTGGTTCAAAAGCTCAAACAGCCGCGGGATGTTGACCTCATTCGGGCACGGCAGGCAGTATTCGCACCGGGTGCAGGGTACCGGGCAGATTTCCTGGTATTTTGTCCGCACCCGGTCGATGAGCGCCAGTTCAGGCTCCGTCAACGAATTGATCCTGGCGTTCTCCGCGCTGGCGATGTTTTCGGTCACGTGCTGCATGGCGCTCATGCCGCTCAGCACGACTGATACCTCCGCCTGGTTCCAGAGCCAGCGCAACCCCCAATCCGCGGGTGCCCGTCTTGTCGGCGCGGCGTCCCAAATCTCCTGTACTGCCTCGGGCGGGTTGGCCAGCCGGCCGCCCAGCAACGGCTCCATGATCACCACGGCCAGGCCTCTGGCGGCCGCGTATTGGAGCCCCCTGATGCCGGCCTGTTCTTTGACGTCCATGTAGTTGTACTGGATCTGACAGAAGGTCCAGCCGTCGTATGCGTCGATGATCTCCTGGAACACCGCGTACTTGTCGTGAAACGAGAAGCCAATGTGCCCGATGCGGCCGTCGGCGATGGCCCGCTCGGCCCACTCCAGCACACCCAGGTCGCGCACCTGGGGCCAACGCTCCCCACTCAGCGCGTGCAGGAGGTAGAAGTCGATGTGGTCCGTTTGCAGTTTGCCGAGTTGTTCGTTCAGGTATTTGTCGAAGTCGGCCGCGGTTTTCACCAGCCAGCAGGGCATCTTTGTGGCCAGCCGGACTCGCTTCCTATAGTCATTCTTGAGCGCGCGGCCCACAAACAACTCGCCGTTCCCGCCATGATAGGGATACGCCGTGTCGAGGTAGTTGACACCGTGTTCGATGGCGAGGTGGAGCATGCGCGTGGCCTCTGGTTCGGCGATTTTCGCATAGTCGCCATCGAGTGTCGGGAAGCGCATGCAGCCGAATCCCAACGCCGACGCCTGCCAATCGAGCTTGCCAAACCTTCGATATCGCATTCTAGCAGCCTCCCCTGTGTCAGCGCATGATTCCACACGTATTCTACCACCACCTGGCCGTTTTGGGAATCGCGCCGCACCACCCCTGGATAGCATACGGGGCAGCCCACCACGCCGTGAGCCGCCCTGTAGCGGGGGATTTTGCTCAGTGATCCGGGGTTGTGGCTCAGTCACAGACCGGCTACAGCAGTCTCGAAAAAAGAGAGGAATTATCGGAATCAGGAACCAGCGCACAGAAGCCCTTGATGCCCGACCTCTGACCCCTGCTCCTGACTCCTGACCCCCAACCGTTACAGCAACCCCACCCGTGCGTTGAACTCCTCGATCAGCGCGTCGATCTCGTCCACCTGCTCGTGAACACCGGTCCAGTAGTCGGGCTTGTACCACTGGTCCTGGATCTCCTCGAAGGTCTTGCCCTGCTGCTCGACCCAGGTGTAGTACTTCAGGTTGTGGACACGCTTGCGGGCCGGGTAAGTCAGCTCTTCGACGTAGTCGGTGGTGAGGCCCAGGATATGCTGGTGGTACGCGGCGGCCGCGTCGCGGCCGGTGAACTCGCCACGTTCCGCGGTTAGCTCGCGCAGGCGGCTGGCGTACATCTCCATCGAGTCGGTGAGCACGGTCATCACCACGTCCCCCTCGCCCCACTCGTACCATTTGGCCATCTTGATCGCCGAGAGCAGGTTGGCGACGCCAGAGATGCCCAACAGGGGCAACTGGTCGATCAATACCTCCGCCACACCCATCTCGGCCAGATACTTCTGGCCTTCCGGCTCGTTGAACAGGCGGATGAGCTGCATCGGGGATTCGTCGTCGATTGCCATGACCATGTCGGTGTTCTTGACGTTGTGAATCCACGGCACGTGCTTGTCGCCGATCCCCTCGATGCGGTGTGCGCCGAAGCCATTGAGCAGCAGCGTGGGGCACTGCAACGCCTCGCTGGCGGCCACTTTGCTTTCGGGGAAGAGTGTCTTCAGGTAGTCACCGGTGCCGATGGTGCCCGCGGAGCCGGTGGTGAACACGGACCCGGCCAACGTCTCACCCGGGCGCAGCTCCTGCTCCAGCACCTCAGCCATGGCATGGCCGGTGACTTCGTAGTGCCACAGGTGGTTGCCAAATTCGTCGAACTGATTGAAGATGACCAGATCCTCGCCCGAGCGCCGCAGCTCCCAGCACTTGTCGAAGATCTCCTTGACATTGCTTTCGGTGCCCGGCGTGGCGATTACTTCGCCCGCGATCTTGGACAGCCACTCGAAGCGCTCGCGGCTCATCCCTTCCGGCAGGATGGCGATCGACTGGCAGGCCAGCAGCGCCGAGTCATACGCGCCGCCGCGGCAGTAGTTGCCGGTGGAGGGCCAGACAGCCTTCTGGGTGGTCGGGTCGAACTGGCCTGTGACCAGCCGCGGCACCAGGCAGCCGAACGCCGCGCCGACCTTGTGCGCGCCGGTGGGGAACCACTTGCCCACCAGGGCGATGATGCGCGCGTCGACGCCGGTGAGCGCCTTGGGAAACTCGATGTAGTTCACGCCGCCGAACCCGCCGCCGAAAGCGGTAGGCTCGTTCTTCCAGGTGATGCGGAACAGGTTGCGGGAGTTCAGATCCCACAGGCCGACCTTTCGGAGTTCCGCCTTGAACCTGTCGGGGATCAAGGTCGGGTCCTTCTGCTGCTTGAAGGTCGGGATCACGATGTTGCGCTCGCGTGCGCGTTTGACTGCGCGTGCGAGGCGGTCAGGATGGATGGTCAGATCTATCATTGAAATGAGCCTTTCTCGGTTCTATGTGTCGTTATCTGCCAGGAAAGCTTCGGCCGCGGCCAGGAACTCGTCTGTCCAGGCGAGCAGCTCAGCGAGTTGCGCCCGGCTCACGCCCGGGCCAACCCCATAGTCGCCCACGTTGCGGACGTCCTGTGCGTCAATGAGATAGCGATGAAAGCACGGGTCCAGGCGGCGCGGCTTGGCGAACTCCTTGCCGAAAGCCGCGATCACGGCGGCGTGGCTGGAGAAGGCAAGGCCTTGCGACAGCAGCAACGCCTCGGCGATGTAGAACAGCGCGTAGTAAGCGCGGGAGGCGGCAAAGTCCAGGTAGTCTTGCCCGGCTAACAGGATGGCCGCCCGCTGGCTGGCGCGCGCCTTCTGTAGCAGGGCTTGAACTTCAGGCTTCATACAGAAACCCCCTCACGGCGGACGTTGAGCAGGAAGGGGCTCTGTTCCTTCTCGTAGCGCTCTGGCGTCACGAACGCGCGGGAAATCACGACGTCGTGTTCCAACGAGAGACGGGAAACGGCGGACGAAGTCAGTCGAATCAGATCGCCATAGTCGAAATCCCCCCGCAGGACGATCAGCACGTCTATGTCGGATCCCGGCCGCGCCTCGCCGCGCGCGTGCGAGCCGTAAAGCATGATACGGTCGAGCCGGTCACCCAAGAGGAGCGCCAGCTCGCGTTTCAGGACTGCCAGAATGGTTTGAACTTGTGCCATGCGACCCTCCTGATCACCATTTTAGCCGTCTCCCGGTCGGTTGTCAACTGCTTTCTTTACGCGCGGGCTTTCTTGTCTACTTGTTTTCTTGTCTACCGCCCCCCAACGCTCTCTTCACCGCAGCCAGGTCTTTATCCACCACCACCGGTTCTCCCACGCTCTTGCGGGCGGACGCGATGTCTTTCAGGCCGTTGCCGGTGGAGAGGACGACGATGCGCTCGTCGGGATGTACCAGGCTTTGCTCCACGGCTTTGACCAGGCCGGCGTAGGCGGCCGCGCCGGCCGGCTCGGCGAAGACGCCGCTGCCGCGGGCCAGGGCCGGGATGGCGGCCAGGATTTCGTCGTCGGTGACTTTGATGTAGGCGCCGTCCGTCTCGCGCACTGCGGCCAGGCCCTTGATGCGGTCAGCCGGCAGGCCGGCCGAGATGCTGTCGGCGATGGTGTGCGCGTCGATCGGCGTCATCTGCATCGCGCTGATGCCCGTCCGCCACGCGTCGTACAGGGCGGCCGAACCGGCGGCCTGGACGCCCATGATCTTCGGCATCGCCTTGATCCAGCCGAGGGCCATGAGATCCTTCAACCCCTTGTGGATGCCGCCGATCACACAGCCGTCGCCCACGGAGACGAAGATGCGGTCGGGCGCGTCCCAGCCCTTAAGACCTTCGAGGTTTCGCAAACCTCGAAGGTCTGCCACAGTCAATTGTTCGCAAATCTCATACGACGCGGTCTTCTTGCCTTCGCTCATGTACGGGTTGTAGCCGGTGTTGCGGTTGTACCAGCCGAACGCCTTGGCCGCTTCTGCGCACAGCTCGAAGGCGTCATCGTAGGCGCCGCGCACCAGGATCACGGTGCTGCCGTAGACCAGCAGTTGCGTGATCTTGGCCGGCGGGGCCGACTCGGGCACGAAGATGACGTTCTTCTGCCCCACGCTGGCACACAGCGCGGAGAGCGCCGCGCCGGCGTTGCCCGTGCTGGAGGTGGTGATGACCTCCGCGCCCCGTTCTTGGGCCTTGACCACCGCGAGCGCGCTGGCCCGATCCTTGAAGGACGCGCTTGGCTGGCGGCCTTCGTCCTTCACCCAGACGTGCTTCAGCCCCAGGCCCGCGGCCAGCCGGTCGGCGCGATAAAGCGGCGTCCAGCCGACCGTCAGCGGCGGCAGCGGACTGTCCGGCTCGATCGGCAGCAGCGGCCGGTAGCGCCAGATGGTGGTGTCGCGGTTCTCGGCCAGCGTCGCCGGGCTGATGCGCCGGCCGATCAGCTCGTAGTCGTACTGCACGTCCACGATGCCGTCGTCACCGTGCTTCGGGCAAACGTACTCGATCTCATCCGGCCGGTATTCCGCGCCGCAGATGAGGCATTTCAAGGATTTGACGTGATCCATGGGTTGCTCCCGCGAGGGTGGTAGATTGGGAGATTGGTAAATTAGTAAATTGGGAGATTGGTAAATTAGTAAATTGGGAGATTGGTAAATTAGTAAATTGGGA
>MNXL01000373.1 GCA_001871755.1 Anaerolineae bacterium CG2_30_64_16 | reverse complement strand
CTGGATGAATCAGGGACAGTCAGCCCGTTTGCAGGCAGCCACTTTCTCGTGGTCGCATTGATCAGTACGGCTCACCCGCGGGCGCTTGAGCTTCACGTGCGGCGCGCGCAGAAGAAGTACGGGGCCAGCCTGCGTTCAGGGGAGATGAAGGCTGATAGCTCGCGTGAAGCCGTCATTGCAGAGATCCTGGCAGCGATTGCGAGTGAGCCGGTGACAATCATAACAGTCGCAGTGGACAAGCAGGCGATCGCTCGACCGCCGACCGACTCGGAGGATATCTATCGTCAGATGGTATCACAGGCTGTGGGGCATCTGTTGCGCCGCTGGCCGCGCGTGGATATCTGCCTGGACAAGCGGTATACCGCCGAACGGCTCCGTTACCGGCTGGAACGCGCAGTGCGCGAGGCCGTGGCTGATCTGCCGCACGAAGTGCTTATCATCCGCCAGGAGGACTCAATTGCGCGCAAAGAACTGCAAGCCGCCGATTTCGTGGCCTGGGCCATCTTCCAGAAGTATGAGCGCGGGGACAACCGTTTCTACGACATCATCGCGCACCGGTTGGTTGCGGAGGAAGTGATCACGCAGGCATTGTGGTGAACAAAAACCAAGCGGTCTCACCCTGGGCCCCGATTTCAGTCTCGCCCGGCGCATCTCAGCGCCAGCTAGGTCCACTCTCCGAGTGGCCAGGGTCACCAGGCTTTACGAAACCGCTCTAGTTGCTATATTAGCACATATCAACTCATCCGTCAATACCAAGATGAACCGTCAAGCCAAGTCCGCCATCAAATCCCTCGTCCTGACCCTCCGCCATCGGCTGGAGGAAGACATCGCCATCGGCCTGAAGCGCTACGGCTTCGCCGGGGAGCGTTGGCTGTCGATCGAGCGCCTGCCGCACATCGAGCGGGACGACGCGGCCGCGGGCGAACTGGCGCGCGTCTACCGGCAGTACGTCCCGCCTCTGCGCGCCGGGTCCGCCGAGACCGCGCGGCTCGAACGCCGGCTGGCAGAACTGGTGGACGCGGCGTATGGCCTGACGCCGGAGGAAGTCGCGCTGCTCTGGCGCACCGCTCCGCCGCGGATGCCGGTGGGCGCAGGAGATGAAAGGCTGGCGTGATGGATCTGTACACAAGGTGCAAACAGCTTGCCATCGAACTCAACGAGACTGAAGGCTGGCATCTCTCGCCCCAGGCCATCGAAGATCTTGCTCGTGCTGTGTTGCCGTTCGTGAACGATGACATGTCGGAGGCTGAGCTACGCCAAGTTGTTCTCAGCTTCTATCTCGATAGCCCTCGCGTCGAGCGGATGAAAGTCCGGGGCGATCCAGAGGGCGAAGCAGATTGGGAGGCAGTGCGTGAGCACTTTGTCGTCCGGGCGCGGCGGTTGGGAATTCCTGAGGCCGATGTCGAGGATGTGGCACATGATGCGTGCCGGAAGGCGATGGAGAAGCTATCCACATATCGATTTCAGAACCGCCTGGAGCGATGGTTGAGCGTCGTAGTCCGTAACGAGTGTTGGCAGAGGTTCCGGATTCCCAAGACGAAACCCTTAGAACTTCCGCTAGACGTTCTTGCCTCAGGTGAGGAGAGCCAAGATGTGCAAAACGACATTTCAGACGCCTATCGGCAAGCCAGCGGGGCCAATACATTGGAGCGGCGTGCAGAGACACCGGAAAGCCTGCTGTTGCACGCGGAGCGCGTTGTTGCTCTCCAACAAGCCGTAGAGCAGCTTCAATCCGGCAAATACGTCAAGATTCTTCGTTACAGCTATCAGGAAATCTATCGCGTGACGCCTGATGGCCGGTCTGTCAAGTGGACTGACGCAGAGATCGCCAAAGAAGTCGGTCTTGCGCCGAGCAGTATCGCCAAGATCCGTGAGCGCATCTTGCGCCGATTGCGGGACGATCCGGAATTTCGACAAATGGTGGAGGATCTCTTCGGCGCGGATTGGCTCACAGAGCGGGAGTTGGCGAGGAAGGGTCGTGTCAGAACTCGGCCTGTGCGTGCATCTAAGAAGATAGATGACGAGAAGGAGCAATGATGACTTCTGGAAGCGATATCCACGCACACGCGCTGGCTGCATTGCTGCAACTAACGTTGGGGCAGGAGCCGAGCCGCGTTGACACAGAGTCCGCATATGACCACATCGCCGAATGCAGCACTTGCTGGTCTCAGTTCAGCGTGTTGACCGAGACCCTGATCGGCGAGAGGCCCGAGGAGCTGGGGGAGGCTGTGGCTGAGCAGTGGTTGCCTGCTGCGCCAACCTTCGGCGAACAGTGGTTGCTCCAGCATCACACACCGGCTGCTGGAACACTGCCTGGGTACTGGCAACGAGGCAGGGGCTATCTTGCGCGCCTGGCTGAAGACGTGGAGCAACATGTGACGGCGTTGCTTGTCTCCCTCCAGTATTTGCTCACCGGGCCAAGTCCCGCATACGCACATCGCGGCAGCGGCGAGACGCGCGAGGACTTTGACCGGGATCTGATATTGGATGTCCGCAGACCGCTGGAGATCGAGTTGTCATGCGATGATCTTCCCGACCTTAGGACAGTGATGATACTCAAATCAGATGTGATGCGGCCTGATCTAGTGCGTCCACGAATCGAGGTGAGCATCCCATCGCGCTGGCCTGATTTCAGTGGTGTGCGGATCATGCTTGACGATGGAACACAGCAGGTGGAACGCACGACGGGGCGAACAGGCACCCTGGAGTTTGATGCTATTCCACGATCGCTGATTCCAAGTCTCAACTTCATCATACAACCACCACGCATAACCATGTAAGAACTCGTTCCCCTGTCCTTCTCTTCTTGTTGGACGACGGGTTGCATGGCAGGTGCGCAGTGGCGGGTGACTGTTCTGTTACGCGCGGCCGTGCAACACAAACGGCGCAAGGAAGTAAGGATGGTTGAGCGGATGTGTCTCGTTCTCAGGCGAAAGCCGTGTGAGACGAGCCACCTCGATCTGCGCTTCATGCTCCGTCAAGCCAGCATCCAGCGCTCGCTCCTGGATATCGCCTGCTGTAAGGGCTGCGAGAGCGGCCTGCGCTTGGGAAAGCGCCCTCGCTGGACCAGATTCGGTCAGTCGCGTATAGAACTCGCGCATCAGGAGTTGGGTCGAGAAATCGTCCACCGTCCAGAGACTGACAAGAACAGAGGCGCTGCCGGCATACAGCCAGGCGCGCACCAGGCCGAGCACTTCATCGCCGCTGCGGAGGTGGCCGAGCCCTGTCTCACAGCCGCTCAGCGTGACGAGATCGGCCGCCAGCCGCACACGACGGAAGGTATCCGCCACGTCCAAGAAACCGTCGGCGAGATGCAGGCCAGAGCGCAGCGGCTGATCGGGGCGGAAGACCCCTGGACAGGCAATATGCACCCAGCGAGCATCCCGAGCCTGGTCAATCAGCGTCGTGCGGGTGGCTGCGGGGCCAAGCAAGGGCACGCTGTTTAAGCCGCGGGCAATCGCCCTGGCCTCTGGTTCGGCATATCTCAGCGTCTGGCCGTTGTGGCCGACAACGCAAGCGGCAGTGGAGGTCGAAAGCGGCTTCGATTGACAATGCTGCAGCCAAACGGTGGCATTGGGGGCTTGCACGATGGCTGGGATGCGCTGGCCCAGGCGTTCGCCAGAAGCGCCGATGCTTAGGGCGCTGAAAGGCAGGTGGTGCAAAGCGCCATGAGGCACGATGCAAAGGAGCTTTGTCGCGTCGAGGTATGGCAGCATGGGTTCCAGCAGAACCTGACCCAGACGCTCCAATACCCAGGGACGGCCAAGGCGTCCGCCTTGAGAGACCAGGCCGCGCGGCCGCCCGCGATGATCAAAGGACGCGCCGGCCAAATCAGACAGGGTCATGCCAAGCGGGAAGATTCGTATGGACTCACGCTTCACGAGGCAGGCAAGCAACTCGCGATCATCTGAGTAGTATTCCAGCAGCGTCGCATCGCAAGGCAACTGCTCTTGAATGGCTTCGGGCGCGAGCGGTTTAGCATCACCCAAAGCAGCGTATTCGGCATCGCGTTGGGCGATGCGCAGTCGAAGCTCGTGCCAGCGAGCCTCGGCCGTGGTGATATCGGCACGGCGAGTGATAGGGTCAGTGGCGGACGCTTCATACAGGTCGTTCAGTGTGCGGCGCAGCGTAGCCTCTTGTTGCAGCCATCGGCGAGGAATCGTCATGTGGGGGGGCACGCGTTGACCAGCGAGGAGTTCGGCAAATGTGCGAGCTTTGGCTCGCTCAGCCAGTGCAAATACCATGTCTTGCCTGCCGGCCGATCTGGCGAGGCGTGTTCGGAACGCGTAGGCACGCTCTTGGGTAGGCGAGAAGTCCACCCGGGCGCTGGCGGTATGCAATTGCACCCGCAACGACTCAACCTGACCGAGCGCGGCATCGGCTGCGTCTTCAGCCCTTTGCTGATCACCCTGGGCGAGGCAAGCATGAGCGAGGTTGACTTGAATATCGCTGGTTTCCCAGGCGTTGCCAGCCACCAGCTCGCATGCCCGCTGCAACGCGGCTTCGGCAGCGGCGAGCAGGCCTTGGGCGAGCAGGGCTTCACCCAGGTTGTTCAAGCTTTGACCTTCACCCAGGCGATCTCCTTCGGCGGCCGCAAAGGCGCGCAAGCGTTCATAGCAGCTCGCAGCCTCCACCCAGCGGCTTTGCGCTTTGTACACAGTGCCGAGTTCATTCCAGGTGGCGGCTTCTTGCGAGGGGACGCCCAGGGTTTCGAAGATAGCGATAGCGCAGCGTTCAAGGCTTTCAGCTTCGGTCAGGCTTTCGGGGGGCAACGCACCCGCTTCGAAAGCGCGCACCAAGGCCGTGCCCAGATTCTTGGAGAGCTTGGCGATGTAGATGCGTTCATTGATCTGCTCGAAGGCGGCCAAGCCGGTGCGGTAGAAGGCGATAGCGTCATCCCAACGGCCGAGGTGATCGTACAGGATGCCCAACTCGTTGCAGGCCCGACCGCGCAACTCGGCGCTGTCGGCCAGACGGAGCGCCGTCAGCGCGTATTGCTCGGCCGCGTCGAAGCGATATTGATCCGAAGCGAGGATGGCGCGGAAATACGCCGCCCAGCCGCGCCTGGGCCGAGACGGGAGCGCAGCGCCATGCAGCGCCTTCGGCACCGCCTGGGCGGCTGCAGGGTCATAGGCATCAAGCGCCTCGAAGAAGGCTGCCTTGGCCGTGTCCCACGCGGCAGGGAGGCCATCTGCGGCCGCTAATTCCAGACGTACGATAAGCGCAGCAACTGATTCAGAGGATCGCGTGTTCATTGAGCCACCTCACGGAGGGTAAGGTGCAACAAAGACTTCAGACAAGAGAATTCAGCCCTCGCCATTTGGGACTGCGATGGATGGTTGTGGTGCTTGCGATCGGCATGATTCTGACGCTGGCCGGATCTGCCTCAACGCACGCAATGACATCTGCACCGGCGGCAGAACCCGCGCCGGTAGCCGCCCCCTGGCCGCCGTTCGTGCGCATTGTACCACAGGGCAACGGTGATGATGTAACGGTGTATGCGGAGGGAATCGGCCATGCTTACAACCGGTTGAGCGCCACCTTTGGCGGCACATCCCACACCTGGTCGCACACCGATATGGATTACGATGCGCAGGATGACCTTTATCGCGGCGTAGCCACGGCCGCTTTGTCCGAACCATGCCCAGAGGCATCCGGGTGCTTGCGAGTCGCTACCACAGGCCTCGGGGACCCGAACATGGAATCGGTGCTTGCATATGAGTTCGTCACTGCCGGCGTGACCGCCGCGCCCGATCTTACATTGGAGATGGCGCAACTGCGATTCGGTACACCCGCATTCACGGATGCAGTGACCCATACTGTTGTCTTGGCCGCGCCTCCGCGCGCGCCGGCGCCCTTGCCTGGGGGCTGGTGGATCCTGGAAAGCGGCCTTTATGTGGTGGAGTCGGATGGAATAGACGGGAGCCTGCGCGCCGCGTTGACCGTTCGGTATGACCCCGACTGGTTGGACTGGCGCGGCTTGCGCGCCGAGGATCTTCGGCTGTGGCGCTGGGATGCGGCAGATCGCATCTGGGTGATGCTGCCCAGCACTGTGAGCACGCGCTTATTTCAGGTGAGCGCGCCGATAGATGCCCTGACGGCCTATGCCCTGGCTGCGCCACCCAAGCATCGCACATGGTTGCCGGTGGTGATGCGTGATGGAGGACATTGAGGATTTCAATGCAGTGGATAATATACACCTGCGGGACGTGAGGAGGTAGCGATGAGCCAGGCCAGACATCCAAATCGAGTGACGTTGATCTGTTTCAGCGCCCTGTCGTTGCTGCTGATTTCGGTGCTTGGCACTCTCGGCGTAGCAGGATCGCCGGCTGCTAAACCGGCCGAACTGATCCAGCTTCGCAACGACAATGGCACAGCCGATGGATACAGCACTGGGATGGCGGAGCAGTATATCGTTGGGGCGGTGCTACGTGGCGGAACCGATCTCTATCCGATCGCCGTACATTCAGTTCAGGCTCTCTTCTATCGAGGCTGGGCCTACGCCGATCCAACGGCCTATGTCCGCGCGGTGATCTATAGCATCGGGACCGACGGTCGGCCTGCAGAATTGTTGGGGGCCTCGGCGCCGACAACGATCAACGCGTTCTACCCTCAGTGGGCCGATCTGACATTGATGACGCCGGTGACCTTGGCTGAATCGCAGCCATTCCTCGCCGGTATCGAATACCTGGCTGGCGCCAAAGGCAGCACCCCCGCAATCCTGACCGATAGCAGCACGAATATCTTGGGAGGCAGAAACTTCTATAGTCGCGACGCCGGTCAGACCTGGGTGGAGCATTCTGATTTCTGGGTGGATCCCATTCAGGTCGGGTATAACATGGTGCGAGCCAGCGTGGAACCCCACGTCGCTCCACCTGGCACGCCGACACCGCGCACGCCGACGCCGACTGCGACGATCACCCCCACGGCGATGCCGAGTCCCACGACTGGCCCGATGCCGGGCACGTTGTGGCCCGGAAGCGCTTTGAGCTATGGCAAGCAGCATACCGCCGTACGCGGGCCGGATGGGCGGCTACACCTGATCTATGCCGAATCGGCCAGGCGATCATTCTACTATGCCTGGAGCGACGACAACGGCCGCACCTGGCAGCCAGCTTTGGCCGAGCGCATCCCTTTTCATACGTTCGAGCAGGCAGGCGCCACCGGCTCGCTCGGTCTTGATCCAGATGGGAAGACGTTGCATCTCGTTATTGGGCAGGACGCCAGCACCACTCAGGATGGTGGAATCAATGCTGCACTGTACCTCCGCTACCGAGATGGTGTCTGGTCGGCTCCAGAACGAATCGCTAGCTTGGGTTACGGCTACAACCTGGCGGTCGGCCCTGACGGTCAAGTGCACATTGCTTGGAGCGATAGCGATATCTGGTATCGCGTTCGCAACACCGATGGGAACTGGGTTCGGGCGCGGCGCCTGGCTACCGGCGGCTGGCACCCGGACATTGACGTAGGACCCGATGGCCACGTGCATGTGGTGTACAACGACAATGACTTCTGCTGCAACGCCACGTGGGTGGAAATGCGTTACATGCACTCGCCGGACAATGGTGTTACCTGGTATGGCCCGGATCGGATATCTTCGGACGAGTTCTGGACAGGTGGGGCGGTCGGCGCGGCGGAT
>MNXL01000100.1:2728-10380 GCA_001871755.1 Anaerolineae bacterium CG2_30_64_16 | reverse complement strand
CTACCTGGCCCGCAAAACGGCGCAGTCCTTGCATGGTTCCTCCGACTTTCTATTTTTCCAGGTTACTACTCAGCCTTCGTGGCGATGTCATTCCCGCAAGCCCTTAGCGGGAATCCAGCGGCGTTGCCAGCGGGAACTTGGATGCCCGATAGAAGCATTCGGGCATGACGGCTGAGTTACTTTTCCAGAATCGTCATGGCCTCATCGACGGCCGCACCTTTATGGACGATGGCGGCCACGGCTGCGGTCATGGCAGCCGGATCGTCAGCCTGAAAGATGTTGCGGCCAATGGCGACGCCTGCGGCGCCCGCGTCCAGGGCATGTCTGATGGTCTCCAGCATCGCCCGTTCGCTCCCCTTCCTGGCGCCCCCCAGGATCACGGCGGGCACGTAGCACGTTTCCACGACCCGGTCGAAGCCATCCGCATAAGGAATCTTCACCCAGTCGGCGCCCAGCTCGGCCGCCACTCGGGCCGCGATGGCAATGCTCTCGGCCGTGCGGTATTCCGGGCCGCTATCGAACCCGCCGGGCACCATCTCGCCCATGACCGGTAGCCCCCAGGCGTGCGCTTCGCCGATCACGGTCGCGAGTGTATGCAGCGTCGTCTCCTCCTGAGGCGAGCCGGGGAACGCCGACACCGCGACAGCGTCCGCCCCCAGGCGCAGGGCATCCTGGACCGTGTAGAACTGCGAGCCGGGTCCCATCTTCCCAAGCTTCGTGCCGCCGCCGTCCAGTCGCAGAATCAAACCCAATGGTGCAATCTCTCGCGCGAAGCGCGTGGTGGCGCCGTAGCTCGTGAGGATGGCGTCGGCGCCGCCCGCCACGATCTTGGCCAGCGTCTCGGCGGGGCGTTCCATGCCCCTGGCGGGACCATCGATCAAACCGTGGTCAAAGGCCACGATGAGCGCCCGCCCATCACGGCAAAAGATCCGACTAAGTCTGCGTGTAACCATTGTTCGTCAGCTCCTTATCGACTTGTACTATCTGCAACCGGCCATCTCTGACTGCGCCGCCCTCCGGGGTGACACCGCCGTGCTCACTGATATGGCGCACCATGAGGTCACGCACGAAAAGACGGGTGTCCAAGAATGGGATCTGGTGGATTTGAAACAGTGAGAGTGACAGGGCCTGATCGGCGTATCTTTCCCAGGTCGCGGCCGGCCCGCGCAGGAAGCTGCCACTGGCCACGAGAAAAGAGCGAACCAGCAGTTCGTCGATGGGATATCCCCCGACAGTAATGTTCATGGCCCGCGCTTCTCGCCGGCTCGGGCCCAGCTCGATGGCATAGCGGACCTGTCTGCTGAAGTGCAAAAAACCGCGCTCGGTGTGCGGGTCACCCGGTCGATCGACGCGCAACGCATTGTCCTGGATGAGCGCCTTGAGCTGACCGCCCGTCATGCGGCGCAGGTAGAGCGTGTCCGCGAAGGGCATCATGTTGAACCAATCGCCGTAGGTGAGCTCACCGACCGGCAGACCACTCCGCACACAAGACGCATCGACGACTGCCACGTCAACCGCGCGTCCCCGCGCGCGGCATTGCGACACCAACGCGTCCGTGATGAAATTCGCCAGGGCCGACTCACCGGCGGCGAAGGTGTTTCTGACCGCGTCGGTGCTCAGATCAACATGGCTATCCACCCATCCCAGCCTGCGGGTGTAGAAAGGCCGGACCAGGGTCAACAGCGGTTGGACGTGCTCCCGCTCGAAGGCCTGATCACCGGGTAGATCAGCAGTGCGGACGAGCCGGGCGTTGGTCACAGCGGCTACCGGTTGCAGCGTGATATCAACCTCACCGACGAACTGGCCCTGTGTTCCCGCCTGGACAATGGGGATGCCGTTCATGATGTTATCCGCGGTCAGTCCCTGCTCGTTGAGCGCGTGGTGCGTGTGTCCGCCCACGATCAGGTGGACAGCACCCGGTGGCAGGCCCTGTGCCAGCTCGATGTCCCCTGCATCACGCACGATCCCTGAGCCTCCCAGGCTGTATCCCAGATGGCTCAGCACGATCAACACATCACAAAGCGGCCGGATGGCGGGAATGATGTTGCGAGCCGTTTGCAGCGGATGCGCGATGCGCAGATCGGCCTCGACCTGAGGTCGCACCTCGGCCGGCGTGGTCAGACCGATGACCCCCACCCGGACGCCTTTGGTGACGAAAAGCGCCGCGGGGTAGTGCAGATCGGCGAGCTGGCGGCTGCCGGTGAGGTTGGCGGACAGCAGCGGAAAACGTGCGTCCTGGCGGATCGCGTGACCCAACAGGCGCAGGCCCATGTCCAGGTCATGGTTGCCCAGCACGCCCACGTCGATGCCCGCCGCTGAAGAGAGGCGATAACCGGCGTGCGCCACGTAGGATTCCGGGTCGTCGCCCAGCAATTCGTCGAATATCGAGCCGACCAGATCATCCCCGGCCGACATGGCGAGTACGGCGACGTTCGGATTCTCTCGATAGCGATCACGGGTGCCCTTCAGCCGGTGCGCAATGCGGGAGAACACCGACACATGACCGTGGGGCGTCAACTGACAAACATGGCCGTGCAGGTCGTTGAAGTGCAGGATCTTCAAGCGAAAAGGCTGATCGTCCAGGAAAGCCCGCCGTTCCGGCAGTCCCACGCCCGCGACAGGGATGATCCTCTCAACAGGACCTGTTGTGGCATCACCCATGAACAGAAACAACCCGGTGTCTGCAGCTCCGTTGGGGTTGGGGTGACCTCGCAGGAGATGCAATGTGCCTGGCTTCGGTGTTGGAATTGCGGACATCGGCGCCTTTGTTATTCACGCAATCCGATCCAGCATCGCCGGGTGGACCTGATAGATGGGCGGCTCGCCGGCAAAGAAGCGGCGCAGCTCTTCGACCGCCATCTCACCCATGCGGCCACAGTTCTCGATACATCCGGCCGAGTGAGGCGTTACGACGACGTTGTCCAGCTTGCGCAATAGACTATCGGCCGCGGGAGGCTCGGGATCGGTGACATCCAGAAAAGCGAAGAAGCGGCCTTTGCGCAGTTCCTGGATGAGGGCTTCCTCATCGATCAGGGTGCCGCGCGCCGTGTTGATCAACAGCGCATCATCCTTCATCAGTGCCAGCCGCTCCGCGTTGAGCATGTGGATGGTGTCGGCCTTGGCGGGCGCGTGCAGCGAGACCACGTCCGCCCGGCGCAGGAGTTCGTCCAGGTCGACCAGCGTCACCCCCAGCGCCTGCGCTTCTTCCGGGGAGACGAACGGGTCATACAGCAGGATCTCGACGGCAAAAGCTTTGAGCAATTTGATCACATGGCGGCCGACGTTGCTGGCGCCGATGATACCCACCTGCTTGCCGAACATCTCCCGCGCTGGCCACCAGGCCGTCTCCCGCCAGCCGCCCTCACGCACGTGCTGGCCCAACGGCCAAACCCGTTTCATCCCGACGATCATCAGGCCCAATGTCGTCTCAGCAACATCGACGGCGAGGGCAGCGCCGGCGCTGGTCACGTGGACACCCCGCTCCCAGAGCGCGTCCGAGACGAAACGCTGCACGCTGCTGCCCATGTGTGCCATGGCCTTGAGCCTGGGGGCAGCGGTCATGACGTCGGCATCGAGCTGAGCCACTCCCCAACTGGTGATGCAAGCGTCGGCCTGGGGCAGCAGCGCGAGCAAGTCAGTCTTATCGGCCGGCTCGTCTGCGGGATGATGGATCACCGCCGCGAACCGGTGCAGATTCTCCCAGGCCGCTTGACTCATCATGCGTCGGTAGTGATGCTTTCCGATGGTGATGGCTACAACGGGTTTACTCATGGGTTCGAATTCCTCATCCAGCTTCAGCGAGGCGATGGCCGAAACGCTCGCCACCGTCCACGGCGATGGTTTCGCCCGTGACATAATTGGCCCGCACGAAATAAAGCACAGCCTCGACGATATCCTCAGGGGTCCCCCATCGCTTCAACAACGTCATCCCGGCCACGCGGGCGATGCGCTCGGCCGAGTAATCGGGTGGAGGCAGTACCGGCCCGGGTGCAATGGCATTCACACGCACCTGCGGCGCCAGCTCCAGCGCCAGTTGTCGCGTCAGCGCCAGGAGCGCCGACTTGCTCACACCGTGGGCGGTGAACTGCGGCCACGGCTCCCAGGCCGATAGATCGATGATGTTGACGATCACGCCCTCGCCTTTGGCCAACATGAATGGCGCGACGGCGTTGGCGCAGTAGTAGGGACCATCGATGCCGATACCGGTGACAAGATGCCAGGCATCGTGGTTGGTGGTCGGGATCGGGGTCTTCTTGAACAGCGATGCGCTGTTGACCAGGATGTCGACGCCGCCAAAGCGCTCGGCTGCCGCCGCGACCATGGCCTCGACCTGTTTCGGATCGGCGATGTCGGCCTGGACGGGCAACGCCTCAACCCCTACTGCCCGTATCTCGGCCGCCGTTTCCTCGGCCGGCGTGGCTGACGAATGATAGTTGATCACAATGTTGGCGCCCGCTCGCGCCAATCCAAGAGAAATGGCTTTGCCAACGCGATGCGCGCCGCCGGTGACGAGCGCGGTTTTGCCTGCTGGATCCATCGACTTCACTTCCTCCTACAACTTTGTTCGACGACAACGCCCGCGCGGGCAAAAAGAGCGCCGCATGCCTGGCGTGCGCGCGCGAGCAATGCCTTCTCGTCAACAACCAGGATTTCCTTGTGACGCATCAACACTTTGCCATCCACGATAACGGTGTCGATGTCGCGGGCGCTCACGTTGTAGACCAGCGCCGAAGGCACCCGGTGCAC
Source organism: Anaerolineae bacterium CG2_30_64_16 (assembly GCA_001871755.1). Lineage (GTDB taxonomy): Bacteria > Chloroflexota > Anaerolineae > CG2-30-64-16 > CG2-30-64-16 > CG2-30-64-16. Next base: position 5,634 of record MNXL01000100.1, on the reverse strand, counting down.
GGGCATCGCCAGGGGCGTGTCGAGATCCACGAGCACGATGTCGGCTTTCTTGCCCACCTCCAGAGAGCCGATGAGGGCGGACTGCCCAAAGGCGATGGCGCCACCCCGGCAAGCCATCCACAGCACATCTTCTGGCAAAAGCGCCATGGCATTGAGCGTGCTGACCTTGTGGAGCAGCGCGGTTGTCTTCAGCACCTCGAGCATGTCCTGGTTGTTGTTACTGCCGGGACCATCACTGGCCAGCGCGACGGGGATGCCCCGCGCCCGCATCTCGGGCACGCGAGCGACGCCCGATGCCAGGTACATGTTGCTCACCGGGCAGTGCACCACTACCGCCCCATGTTGTGCGATGAGGTCGAGCTCGTGGTCGCTCAGCCATACGCTGTGGACGAGCTGCATGCCCGGTTCCAATGCGCCCAGGTCCGCCAGCCATTCGATGTGCCGATTGCCTCGGCTTTCGAGGTTCATGTCTACTTCAGACTTGGTTTCGGCGACGTGAATGTGCATGCCCGCGCCCCATTTTCGGGAGATCTCGTGGGTGCGTTGCATGGTGGCATCGGAGCAACCCCAGGGAATGAGGGGGCCGAACTCGACACGAATGCGCCCGTCCTCATGTCCCTGCCAGGTCTCCCGCAGGCGCACCGTTTCGGCGACGATGCGGTCGGGCGTCTCCATGAAGATGGGGTGATAATTCATATCCGCCCACCCTCGGGCAAGCAGGAAGCGGACGCCCACTTCTTCGGCCGCCCGGCACACGCCATCGTCATTGCCGGGCTCGGTGTGGATGTACTGGTGATCGATGACCGCGGTGGCGCCACCGCGCAGGTTCTCCACCAATCCCACCATGGCCGCCAGATAGGCATCCTCCTCGGTCAGGGCCTGTGCGACGGGCCAGATGGCAGTCTCCAGCCATGCCAGCAAGGGTTTGTCGTCGGCCAGCCCCCGAATGAAGGTCTGAAACAGATGCGTGTGAGCGTTGACCATGCCCGGCATGACCGCCATGAGAGAGGCGTCGATGACGGTGTCGGCCTTACGCGCAGAGGCGGGTGGCTCACCCCGGCCGAGGGCCGCGATACGGTCATCCTCGACCAGGACATAGCCGGGAGCGAGCACCCGCTGCGCGTCATCGACCGTGACGACAATGCCATTTTCAATGAGAATCGTGCTCATCTGGCGCCTAACCCGGACAAGCCGGAACCAAAAAGACGACAGCCGCCACTCCCAAAATCCTTGCACAAAAAACAAGAATTTCGGGGGTTAGGCACTATACGACGCGATAGCGCAGCGGTTTGCCGGCCACGAAATGAATGATATTGGTATAGTCGTTGCGGCGCTCTTGCGCGGCAGCAGCCGTGGCTCCCGCGGCCGTGTGGGGGGTCAGAAGGACGTTGTAGCCAGCTTTGGCCGCCACGATCAGCGAGTTGTCGGGCTTGATCGGCTCCCACTCGAACGTGTCGAGCGCCGCGCCACCCAGCTTGCCGGACCTCACCGCTTCGGCCAGGGCGGCTTCGTCGATCACACTGCCGCTGCCACAACTGACGATCCAGGCGCCCTCCTTCATCCTGGCGAAGTAGCCGGCGTTGATCATCGAATCCGTTTCCGGGAAATAGGGCAGCAGATTGACCACGAAGTCGCTCTGGCGGAACAGGGTATCTGCATCGACGTAGGTCAGCCCCAGCTCTGCCTCTACAGCTTCCGGCAACGGGCGGCGCTTATTGTAAAGCAGGGCGACATCCCAGCCACGCAGGCGACGGGCCACCTCAGCGCCGACTTCGCCGAATCCCACGATGCCGACAGTGCGCTGCCACAACCCCTCCACACCGGTCCGGCCCGACCAGTTGTAGGCGAAGGTGTTTTCGTCGGTGCGCTTGCTCTCTCCCCATTGGGATCCAGCCTCCAGGGTGACCGCTTCTGCCTCACGCAGCTTCTTGCTCAGAGTCAGCATCTGCATCACCAGATGCTCGGCCACCCGGATGACGCTGCCGACAGGCCAGTAGCAGACGGCGATCCCCGCCCGCCGGGCCGCTTCAGTATCGATGTCATACGTCAACGATCCGAGACGCAAGATCATTTTTAGCTTGGGCGCAGCCTGGAGCATCTCGGCGTCGATCACGCCAACTCTTTCGGAGATGAGGAACTCAGCGTCAGCCAGATGGCCGGGCAAGCTCGCCCGGTCGGGCTGGCGTAACATCACGATGTCCAGGAACTCCGGCGCGGCTTCCCGCGCGGCCTGCTGGTGACGTTCGCCGCGCTCGGTCGTGAAAACGGTCTTGTAACGTATCATGAAGATCTCGCTTTCGGTAGGGTGAAGTGGTTGATCAGGTTCGGATACGGGCCACCGGTGTGAGTCGGGCTATCGCCGTTTCCAGATCAACCCGGAGGGGCTCGTATCGGGTTTGCAGCGCTTCCTCGGGCCAGATGCGCAGGTTGCTATCCAGCAGCAGCGCCGCGGCGCGCGCCGCACCGGTCAGGAGCACGATGGCCATCTCCAGGTCGTCTCGCACCTGCTCGACCACACCTGTACGGAACTCCTGCAGGATGCGGGCAGCTTCAACCGCCAACCGGCCGATCTGAACGGGCGCCTCGCACAACATTTCCTGGCCTGCCAGCATCTCCCCAGCCCCCGCAGCCGCGCGGGGGCCAGCCGCGCGCAAGGCCACGAAGGCGGTGATGGCGGCGGCATCTTGATCGGCCAGGGTGAGCAGCCGTCCCTTGCTGGCGGCAAGCTCGCCGCTGGCACGAGCCGCCCGCATTGACCTGTCGCGGTCCTGCAACTGCTCCGCGCTAATGTGTACACATGTAATGTGTACACATGTAATGTGTACACATGCTTCGCCCAGCGCGCAAGCCTGTGCCGCTGACAAGGCAATGACGGCGCCAGCCATGGCGTGATGCGCGGCTGGCCC
>MNXL01000100.1:0-2695 GCA_001871755.1 Anaerolineae bacterium CG2_30_64_16 | reverse complement strand
GGGCCAGCCGCCGCTGCCGACGTGTTCGATCAGTTGGTGGGTAGAAAGCTCGGTTAATCTGGGCATCTAACCCTTGACTGCGCCCTCGACCATGGCCTTGAAAAAGGTGCGCCGCGTGAACAGGAAGAGAATGACGATCGGTAGGGCGATCAGAATACATGCTGCGGCAATGACCTGCAAGTTGATGATGTTCTGACCCAGAAACTCATAGAGGCCAAACATGACAGGCTTGTGATCGTTTCTGGCGATGAGCAAATACCCGGCGATGAACTCGTTCCAGACATTGACGAAGGTGAGCAGAAAAACCGCCGCCATGCCGGGCATTGCCAGCGGCATGATGATGCGCATGAGCGCGCCAATCGGACTACAGCCGTCGATCAGCGCCGCCTCCTCTAACTCACGCGGGATGGCGTCGAAGAACCCCTTGGCAATCCATACACTGAGAGGCAGGAAAAAGCCGATGTACACTATCACAATGAAGATCCGGTCGTCGTAGAAGGGAAGATGTGCTTTTCGCAACGTTACGCCCATCTGGTAGAGCGCCAGCAGGTTCGTCAGCAACGGCACACCGGTGATCGCGAGAATGCCCGTCATCAGCGCGCCACGTCCACGAAAACGATAGCGCGAAAACGCATAGCCCGACATACCGGCCAAGAGCACGACAAGCAGCGATGAGGTCGTGGCATACAGCAATGTGTTGGGGACATAGATGCGGAACATATTGCCCGTCAGGGCGAACCCGAGCGGAGAGGTCTCCGATGGCTTGGGCGCCAACACGCGTTGGTAGCCCTCCACGGCCCACCGACACGCGCTGGCATCGAAGGATTGGGTGGACGTATCGCACGGGAAAATCACGGGGGGCTTGCGGGTGATGTCCTCCTGACGCTTGAAGGAGATCAGCACGGTCGTCGCAATCGGCAGCATGGCAAGAATGCAGACCACGATGAGAGCGCCGTTGACCAGGGAGTGCTCCCAGCTTTTCCGGGATACCGTGGGTATTCTTCGCATTTCAGCGACTCTTTTCCTCTAGACGTGTCACGCGCAGCGTGCCCGAAATCAATAACCAGTTGATGACGGCGATCATGAGAGCCAACGCCGCTGCCCGGCCAAAGTTGAGCTGATTCCAGCCGATTACGTAGAGCATATAGCTCAGCAGTTCAGTAGATGATCCAGGACCACCGCCGGTAAGGCTGAAGATCATGCCGACCCCGTTCATGCCGCTGAGTGTGAGGCTGAAGAGCGCAACCACCATTGTGGGCAGCATCAGCGGAACCAGGATATGACGAATGACCTGCCGGCCATTCGCGCCGTCGATTCGACTGCTTTCGATGATTTCTTGCGGAACCGTCTGCATGGCCGCAAGCAGCAGTAGTGTGACAAACGGCAGGGCCCGCCAGGTCGCGGCCAGGACAAGATACACCAGTGCTGGCGCAGGCGGAAAAGGGAAACTGCCAAGCCAGGGTCGAGGTGGCACAGCGGTCAGAACCGACAACCCGTTCGGTGGGAAGATCGCTGGATTTTGCAGGATGCCGGAAAGCAGCCCATAGTCCGGCACGACCAGCAGCCGGAACACCATCCCCGCCAGGAGATCGGCAATGGTCCACGGGATGAAGAGTAACGTGATATAAAACCCCGACAGGCGCACATTGCGGTTCAACAAGAGCGCGACAAAGAACCCGGCGATCATTGTCAAGCTTGTGAAGCCCACGAGAAAGATGATCGTGTGACCGATACTCTCGCCAAACTGGCTCAAGTTCCGGAGACGCGCAAAGTTCTTGAGGCCAACGAAGATCCAACCCGATGGCTCTCTTTGCTGCACGCTCAGCCAGACCGTATAGAGAGCGGGATAGACTTGGATGGCGAACAGCACGACGAGCGTGGGCAGGATCAACCAAAAGGGTAGAAAATTACGTCTACCTCTCCGATGGGGCAGTGATCTTTGCATGGCGGGAATCAGCCTTTGAAGAACCACGTGTGTGATCGGCCAGGTGGCAAGATGAGTCGAGTTTCACCTTGTCACATGGCGACACTCTCATCCGGGGTGACTGGAGAAGCTACCTAGCTTCCTGCGTTGTACTCGTCTTGCGTCTTGGTCAGCTCCGCAGCGATATCCGCGGTCGGATTCTCCTTGATCAGCTTGTAGACGACCTTCATGACCATATCCTGGGCCTCATCAGGCCGTGGCAGCGAGCCGTACCAGGGACGGCATGCGCTGGCGCCCACCGCTTGAGCCGCCGCCTGATAGAAGGGTGTCTGGAAGAGCGGGTGAGATTGGGTCGTCTTGAGTACGGGGAAGCCACCACCGGGACCCGCTACCCAGTCCGCATTCTGTTCAGGACTCATGATCCAGTTGATGTAGTCGTGGGCTCCCTCGGGGTTCTTTGCCCCGGTAGGAATGACCAGGCCGGCGACATCATTGCCACAACCTGGTTCGTGTCCCGCAGTCGAGATGAACGGTGACAGGTAGACATCGCCCGCCGCAATGGCATCAAGCATGTCCTCCTGATTGCCCTTGGCGTACTTCTTGCCGCTGGGCGCGGTGAGTGGATTCACGTAGCGATAGCCGAACAGGCCCGTGGGGAACGAGCCGGCCGAAGCGTCCTTGAACGCTTCCTCTTCCTGGAACCCGCCGGCGAAGGCGATCTCGGGTACGTAGCCTTTCGCCACGATGGTACGCAGAAACTCGATCGCGGCG
>MNXL01000098.1 GCA_001871755.1 Anaerolineae bacterium CG2_30_64_16 | reverse complement strand
GAGCGCAGCGACTCCAGGCTCCAGTACCGCACATCGACGCCGTCCACCAGCACCCGGCCGCGATCCGCGTCGAAGATGCGGTTGATCAGCCGGGTCAACGTCGTCTTGCCCGAACCGGTCTGCCCTACGATGGCGATCGTCTCGCCGGGGCGCGCGGTGAAGTTGAGGTCGTTCAGTGTCACCCGGGCATCCTCGCGGTTCTCAGCCGTGTCGTAGCCGAAACAAACGTGCTCGAACACGACCTCACCGCGGATCGATCGAGCGACCCCGCCCTCGTTTTCGTCCAGCTCGGTCTCGGTGTTGATCGTCTCCAGCATGCGCCGGGCGCCGGCGATCCCCATTTGCACCAGGTTGAAGCTGAAGATGGAGATGAAGGTCGGAAACCGCAGCGTGCCCACCAGGCCGATGTATGCGATCACCTCACCCAGCGTCAGGCTGCCGCCGCGCCAGAGCAGCAGCCCATGCAAGAAACTGCCGGCCCAGGCCAGCGTGAAGACCAGCATCGGCAGATAACGCGCCTGGATCACCCCCTGGCGCACGAAATAGTCCCGGAACAGCCGCGCATCGCCGGTGAACTTCAGCCACTCATAGCGTTCCTGGACGTTGGCCTTGACGATCTCGATCCCGGAGATCGCCTCGGCCAGCCCGGCGTTCATGGCCCCGAACTGGTCGCGCAACCCCGTGCTGACCGGCTGGAGGCGTCGGTTGTAGTCGTAAACCGTAATCGTCAGCAGGATCAAGAAGATGCCCGGCGCCAGCAGCAGATCGAGCCGCATCCGCGCGATCAGCAGAAACGGCACCACCACCGCCATGGCCGAATCGGTGATCAACATCAGGCCGGGGCTGAACATCAGGTTGAGCGAGCGCACATCGTTCGTCGCCCGCGCCATGATGTCGCCGATGCGCTGCCGGCCGTGGAAGGTCTGGCTCTTGCCCAACAGGCTGACGTACAATTCGTCCCGCGCATCCCGCTCGATCCGCTGCGCCACGAACTCGACGCTGTAGTTGCGGAGCAAGCCGGAGAGTCCCTGGCCCGCGGCGACCCCAATCACCGTCAGCGCCAGGCGCAGCAACGCGGCCGGCGCCCACCCCGGCGTGGTGATCAGGTCAAAGGCCCGCCCGATGAAGATCTGGATGGTGCTGTAGCACAGGTTGTTGATGATGGCAGCCCCCAGCGCGGCCAGCGGGAAGGCCGCGTACCGCCAGAGGTGCGACAGGATCCATCGCTCCGGCCCCGTGCGGTTGTAGGGGTATTCGTTTTCGAGCCTGAATTCCTTCTTGGTCACCCGCGCGCCTGCTTTGTCAACAGATGTTCTGGTCAAGATGTGAGTGGGCCAGGTCCAGCAGGCCAATCATACGCATATTAGCCCGGATTGGCAAGGCGCGCGGCTGGCCGCGCGCTCCGCAAGATCGCCACTTGACACATGCGGGTAATTTAGGTAGAATAACCGGTATCGAACCCGGTCCATATGGGTCGCTATAGGTGTTCAGACAATCTTCTGGACTCGAGGCTTTAGCCGGTTCAGGGAATCACGCGTCGCCACCGTCGGCATCGTCGTCCTTACATCGCGTCACAGTTCGATCTCATCGGTCGCATCCTTTTCGCCCAACCGAATACCTCGCTGCTACTTGTTGCTGCATCGACGCCGACCGGCTCAGCCCATCCCTGTGTGGACGTGTTAGGCCGCCCCATCGGTTCGAGCGGAGCCATGGTAGGTAGTTGTGTAGCTCAAATCAGGAGGTGCAAATATGAAACGCTTGTGGAGTATCACAGGTGGCTTGTTGGGCCTACTGGCGTTGGGAGCACTGGTAGTGGCCCTGGCATTGACTTTTGGTGAGCTACAAAGGGAGGTAAAGCCAGCGTCTCAGGCCTTTCAGTCGCCTATTGAAACGCCGACGCAACCACCCTATCCGCCGCCAGCAACACCTACTCCTTCAAGCCCACCAGCTACGCCTACTGTGGCCCCACCACTAATACCCCGTTGTACTTTTGCAGCACCCTCGGTACCTGCTGAGCCTGGTCCGTCTTTGGATGTTTACCAGTTTTCCGAACCGCGTGTGGTGTTAACCCACACCTCAGCCATTGGAATTGCGGGTTGGTTGGCAGATGGCCAGCAACTGCTCATTACACGGGACATCCCTGGCGCCAACCGTAATAGCATCGATGTTCTTAACATCCGCACTAGCGAGTTAAGCACCTACGCCGAGCGTGAAGGGAACAGCGGGAAACCCGTCTGGTTGCCGGCTTTTGGGGCAGTTGCGTACGTTACTCTTGTGGAGGAAGAGCGCCACGAACAGAGGATAAGCTATCGCCCTGAATTGTGGATAAGCTATGGGAATCCTCAACAGGTGGAGCGCTTGGCGCCAGACGTAATGGGATTATCTCTGGCAGTTGAGCCGGATGGAAATCACCTGTGGTACTTTTCCCGCTCGGAGCCGGACCGCCCGCAGGTTTTCGATGGGGAAAGCCGGGTCATTCAAACGGCGCCATGGAACGTTGCCGCCTGGAAGTATCCGAAACCGGATTTGGAGTGGGCCATGCGCGACCGGTCGCCGCAGTTCACTATGGCCTGGCATCCTGATGGCACGCGAGTGGTGCTCTATTCGCAGTTCTGGACGTTTTTGCTGGACGTGAAGACCAACCGGGTGTGTGAACTGACGTTGGGAGAGTACAAACCTGAAGCGATGGACATTCCGCCGTGGCCTTTGGAGGCGCAGTGGAGCCCGGATGGGCGCTATTTAGCTTTTATCACGACGGACAGTCTGGACATGCCTTTTCGACGCACCGAGTTGACCATCCTGGACATGGCCACAGGAGAGCGCCGCACGCTGTCGCCAGGGTCAGATATCGAACCCGGCCGGCATTTTGTGACTGATATCGCTTGGGCGCCAAATGGCCAAATGTTGGCTGTATTGGCTACTGTAGAATATCGGGATGGGACAACATGGGAGGGTCTTTATTTGGTTGAAGCCACAACCGGGCAGAACAAGCATTTGCTGCCCCATATAGTATTCCCGGCTGGGGATTTCGGATGGAACTTGGCTTGGTCCCCCAATGGCGATTCCCTCGCTGTAACCTGCCTATATGGTCCATTGTGCCTTATAGAAGTAACATGGCCGTAAGGAGGAGGATATGATGTGTATTCGTCTTAAACTTCTTTCGCTGACTTTACTCCTCGTAGGAGCGATCAGTTCCCAGAGCGCTTTTGCCTCTTTTAACCCTCCCTCAAATATCACCCTACGTGTGTACCGATTGGAGTCAAGTGGCGCTCTGTGGGTCAATCCTGCTACCGGAGCCTATCATCTCTGTTCATCCAATGACACATACTATGGTTGTACTGCTCTTTCCGGCCATCCCTATCCTTACTCTGCCAATCCTGTCACTATCCCCATCGAGACCGATTACCTCCTAGACGTGGTGCCAAGGGAAGTCTCAGTGGAGGCTTTCCACCCCACTGCTATCCAAGTCCAAGCTATTGCTGCTCGCTCCTACGCGTATTGGCACATCAATCAGGGAAGCACCAGCAACAATTCCAACCAGTTCCAGGTCTTTGTTCCTTATGCCTTTGAAGTCCTGCCACCAACTACCTTTCCAAACAATTCAGACGATCCTTGTGCCAGTACTAACCTCAACAACGACCAGCGAATCGTCTGCGGCGCCGTAGCTCCTCGCTACTACATCTCCTATGGCGCCTATCCCAACGATGACCTGCCTGCCTTCACCGAGTACTTCGCTGACATTCGCAACCGCACTCTCAGTGGTGGACAACCTTACCTCATCGCCGTAGATGACCCCATCAGCTCCCACCCGGACATCGTTCAAGATGGTCATGGCCGTGGGATGAGCCAGAAGGGAGCCAGTCGCTGGGCGCGGGGTAACCTCAGCTACAATATCAACCGGGATTTGGGCGCCTGGAGCGTGGGTTGGGAGCGGCCGGAGCAGATTCTAGTGCACTACTACACCGGCATGCACCTCCGCGATGCCAACAAGCAGATCCTCCTCCCTGCAGACCGTTGGAATCCTCTGCAGATCAACTGGGGCGCTTCCGGCAACCGGCCGCCCATCATGTATCACGGCAGCACGTATCCCATCTCTGTGGAAGTGCAGAACACGGGTGTCTCCGATTGGACATGTGGGTACCCCAATCTCAGCTACGAGCTCCGGTATCGCTGGGCCAAGGCCGGTCATGGGGAAGTCACGGGCGGCAGTTCGGCCTCGGTGTGTAACACGCCCAAGGGTGACCCTTCTCCCATGGTGAACCTGACCATCCAGAACATCCCCAACTGGGGGCCTGGGGCTTACGCCATCCGTTTCGACATCTACGTAACCTCCGCTTACGGCAACTTCTGGTTCAGCGATTACGGCTGGCCGACCTACAGCGTGAGCGTCTGCGTAGATGGGCCATGCCAAGTGTTCATTCCTTGAGTGTTGAAGAACTATCCGTAAGAGCGGCCTAACACTCGCTGCAGCCGACCCGCCTCCGCTGGCGCTCCGGCGGGCGGCTGAGCTTAGTCGTTGGCCGACTTTGTATCGAGAGGAGGTGAAGCGCCGCCCCGATCAGCCAGATAGACTCGATGTCCCTCGTTCTCGTTCGCCTGGCGTATTCCAGTCTGAACCCGATACGCCCAAATCAAGGAAAGGAGAGCCCCCTCATGTTTGTCCGAAAACTGACCCCTGCGCTCGTGGCCCTCGTGCTCTTCACGATGGTGCTGGCGAGCTGTGCGCCGGCCCCCGCGCAGCCGGTCGAAGTCACCCGCGTGGTGGAAGTGACGCGCATCGTCGAGGCCCCTGCGGCCGCGGCTGCAGCCACGGCCGTGCCGGCGGCCGGGCCCAAGCGGCTCGATGTGGTCAAGCAACGCGGCAAAGTCGTGTGCGGCATCCACACCAGCCTGGCCGGCTTCGGCTACCTGGACGCCGACGGCAAGAACGTCGGCTTCGACGTCGATTTCTGCCGGGCGGTGGCGGTCGCGGTCTTCGACGACCCCAACGCGGTGGAATTCGTGCCGGTCTCGGCCGCTGAACGCGGCCCCGCCCTGCAAACCGGCGAAATCGACCTGCTGTCGCGCACCGCGACCTGGACCTCCAGCCGCGACGCGCAGTGGGGCAACTTCACGGTCGTCATGTTCTACGACGGCCAGGGCATGCTGGTGCGCAAAGCCTCGGGCTTCACCACCCTGGAGGACCTGGACGGCGCGACCGTCTGTGTCACCACCGGCACGACCACCGAGCTGAACCTGGCCGATGCGTTCCGCCAGCGCGGCCTGCAGTTCACCGCGGTGACCTTTGAGGACACGCCATCGGTGTATGGCGCGTACGAGCAGGGCCGCTGTGACGCGGCCACCAGTGACAAGTCGCAATTGGCGGCCGTTCGCAGCGGGTTTGCCAACCCAGAGGATCACTTCATCATGGACGTCACCATGTCGAAGGAGCCGCTGACGCCGACTGTGCCGCAGGGCGACGACCAATGGTTTGATATCGTCAAGACGGTGGCCTTCGTGCTGATCAACGCCGAAGAGTTGGGGGTCACCTCCGCCAACGTCGACGAGATGCTGAAGTCCGAAGACCCCTCGATCAAGCGGATGCTGGGGGTCGAGGGCTCATTCGGGCAGGCCGATCTGGGGCTGAGCAATGACTTTGCCGCCAACATCATCCGCAAGGTCGGCAACTACGGCGAGATGTACGATCGCTACATGGGACCTGAGGGCCTGGCGTTCACGCTCGATCGTGGCCTCAACAAACTCTGGAGTAATGGCGGGCTGATCTACGCGCCGCCGCTTCGCTAGACTGCGTCTGCGCTGGTTGCCCAGGCCTGGGCAACCAGCGCCATCATCACGAGCCAGCCCATGCAACCTACCCACACCGCACAACGCAGCGTGCCGTTCTGGCGCGATGACCGGGTGCTCACCTGGGCTGCCCAGGTCGTTTCGGCCATCGCCGGGGTGGCGTTCGTGGTCTTCTTCATCAGCAACGTGCTCCAGGCCGCCAAATTGCGCGGGCTCGACCTGGGATTCTCCTTCATCCGAGACGCGGGCGGCTTTGCGCTCGGGGAATCGGTGATCGAGTACGATCCCTCCATGTCGTTCGGTCGCGCGTATGTGGTGGGACTGCTCAACACGCTCAAGGTCGCGGTGGTGGGCACGGTGCTGGCGACGATTCTGGGCGTGATCGTGGCGCTGGCTCGCCTCTCGACCAACTGGCTGGTCAACAAGCTCGCCAGCACCTTCATCGAGGTCATCCGCAACGTGCCGTTGCTGGTGCAGCTCTTCTTCTGGTATTTCGGCGTCTTCCAACAACTCCCGCCGGTGAAGGAGAGCATCGAGCTGCCCGGACCGACCTATCTGAGCCAACGCGGCCTCTACATGCCTGCGCCAACGCCCACGGCCACTTTCCGGCCCTGGGCCTTTACGGTGATCGCTGCCGTCGTACTGGCCGCGCTGGCCTACTACTTTCTGCGTCGGCGGCAGGTGCTGACCGGCCGGCCGAGTTATCCCGTGTGGACGGCAGCGCTCTTGTTCGTGCTGATCCCGGCGATCGGTTGGCTGGCGGTGGGCGCCAGCCCACTCCAAATCGACATCCCGGTCCTGGAGCGCTTCAATTTCGCCGGCGGCCTCAGGCTCACCACCGAGTTCGCCGCGTTGCTCACCGGCCTGGTGGTCTACACCAGCGCGTTCATCGCCGAGGTCGTGCGTGCGGGCGTTTTAGCTGTCCCGCGTGGGCAGGTCGAGGCGGCCAAAGCCGTGGGGCTGACGTATGGGCAAACCCTCCGTCTGGTCGTCTTTCCCCAGGCGCTGCGCGTCATCATCCCGCCCCTCATCAGCCAATACCTGAATCTGACCAAGAACTCCAGCCTGGCGATCGCAATCGGCTACCCGGACCTGTTCTTCGTGGGTCGGACGATCATCAACCAGGCCGGCCGGGCCGTCCCGGTGTTCGTCCTGGTGATGGGCACCTACCTGATCTTCAGCTTGCTCACATCGTCGGTCATGAATGTCTACAATCGTCGCGTAAAACTGGTGGAGCGATAGGATGGTCACGCCTCAGCCCGGTCAGGGACGTTCAGCCCCGCCCCACGCAGACGCGCTCTCAGTCGGCACTGCTTTGCGGTGGATCAAAAAGAACCTGTTCAGCAGTTGGCTCAACGGACTGTTGTCCCTGCTGGCCCTGGCGTTCCTGTATGTCGCCGCACGCGGCATCGTCACCTGGGTCTTTGTCACGGCAAACTGGGATCCGGTCGCCAGCAATTTCAAGCTGTTCGCCCTGGGCCAGTACCCGGCCGAACAGGTCTGGCGCGTGGGACTGATCATCCTGATGGTGTCTTGCCTTTTCGGGGTCAGTTGGGGTCGGTTCGGCGGCACCGTCGGCGCCTTTGCCCTGGCTCTGGGGGTTGGGTTAGGAATCCTGGGCCTGCTGCCCGTCGGCTTCGACCAGATCAGCATCCGGCTGCGCCTCTGGTTTCTCGCCAACCCCGCGCTGATCGCGCTGGGCTACTGGGTGGGCTCGCGAGTGCTCAAAGGGCCACGCGGGTTGATGCTGGGGTGGGGGCTGTCGATCGTCGCCAGCGCCTTCCTGCTCAGCGGTTTCGGCGGCAGCCGCGTGCTGCCGGCCGTGGAGACCGGCCTGTGGGGCGGGTTGCTGCTGACCTT
>MNXL01000217.1 GCA_001871755.1 Anaerolineae bacterium CG2_30_64_16 | reverse complement strand
GACGACGTGTTGCTGTGGGCCGAACTCGACCCACGGCCGCTCGGAACGAGCGGCCAGGATCAGGATGGCCGCCAAAGCTATCACGGCGGAAAATCTGGCTGCGACTCTACTCACCCAGCATCTGCTCCAGCACCTGTCGCCAGTTGAGCTCTTCCAGTTGATAGATCACCGCCTCTTCACGTACCAGCAAGCTTCCGGCGTCAGTGACACGCTCGAGAAACGGGATGGTGGCGCCGTGGGCGTGGTGCTGCGAACCAGGCTTTTGCGCGCCCTTGCGTTCTCTGTTACAATGCGCCCATTCGGACAACGTACCCAACGGGAGGTGCTCTGTGTCTTTGGCCAACTGGCGCGATCTCTCTATCGTCTTGCTGGTGATCGAGGCCTTCATCATCAGCCTGGCGCCGGCGGTCGCGCTCTATTTTTGCGTGCGGGGCATCTCCTGGGTGCTCAAGCAGCTGCGCACCTATGCGCCGCAGGTTCAAGGCTACTTCCGGCAGGGCGCCGAGATCGCTGAGGACCTGAGCCAGAAGATCGCCGCCCCGTTTTTCGCCGTTGGTGCGGCGGCCGCGCAAGTCCGGCGTTGGCGCGCCGCGCTCTCGCCCTCACAATGGATTCAAGAAGAGGTATGAACGTGTCTTCTCGCAACAAGCTGATCATCGTTGGCGGGCTGATTGGAGCTGCGATCGGCGCGATCGCGGCCTGGGCCTACTCGCAAAACCAGGATGACAAACGCCTCGACAGCCAGCACAAGGCCGGTGCGTTGCGTCTGAAGGCCGGCGCACCCGAGTACGTCAAGATCGGCATGGCCGTACTGGCCCTGGTGCGTCAGGTCGCAGAGTTGTTCAAGCCGGTCTGATCCGGGCGCAGGGAACGTGTGCTGTGGCCGCGAGCGCCCGCCGCGGTGCGTCCCACCCGTCGTCAATCCACGTCCCACCCGGTCTCGTCACCCTCGGCTGTCTCATCGGGTGACATCTCCGGCGTCAATAAGCCCACCCCTGCTTGTTCATCTGCGCTCGGCGCGTCAGACGCCTCTGCGAGGACCGGGTGGGCCGGTGGCTCGATGGGCGTGGGCAGGACCAGCGGCGGCGGGGGCGCCGCCGGTAGCGGCGCAGGGATCGACTCGGGGTCGGGCCACGCCTCGGCCAGGGTGCGTTGGCTGCTGTAGAGCGCCGGCAGATACTTGGCGAACAGCCCAACCGGCATCCGGCTGCGCACCGGCTCGACGCCGCTCTGCCACAGCGCCCGCAACGCATCGCGGTCCAGTTCCGCGGTCAGCAGCCCTTCCGAGCTGGCCGTGCCTATCTCCACCAGCACACCCGAGTAGCGGGGCGTCATCTCCAACGGCGCGTAGATGCCCGACTTGCCCACAAAGGTCTTCCCGACCGCCTCGTCTGGGGCCAGATAGTTCTTGCCTACCAGGAAGCTGGTCAGCGCGAAACAGCGGTTCTCCTGCGCCTGAGCGATCGTCGCCTGCCGCACGTACGCGGCCAGCGCCTCGCTGTCGGCCGCGGCCAGGGTTACCAGCAGATCGGCGCCCTGATACGCCAACACTCGCCCGGCCTCCGGGTACAGCGCCTCCTCGCCCAGCAGGATGCCCAGCCGGCCTGCCGGGGTGTTGACCACTGTCCACACGTCCCCGGGGACGGCCAGTCCCTCGTCCTCGGCAGCCAGCGCCATCTTGCTGTGACGCCCCAGCACCGTGCCGTCCGGCCCGAAAACGGTCGCGCGGTGGCGGATTACCCCCGCAGGATCAGGCAGATATGCGCTGCCCCCGACAATCGTGATGTCATAGGCCCGCGCCAATTCCCCGAAAGTTGTCTCGTAGGTCGCCAGCAAGCTGGCCGGGTCGGTCTGGAGGAGTTGGCCAAACGCCTTACGGAAGTCGGCTCCCAGCAGCGCGGCCGTGCCCCCCGCAAGCGCGCCGCGGGTGCGTGTCCACAAAGAACGTTGCTTGCGTCGGCGCCCATCGGCTTGCTTGAGTAGATTGATGCGAAAACCCTCGACCATCGGAGCCGCGGCCATCACGCCGGCCAGTCCGGGGAAGATGATCAACTGGGCGCCCTTGGCCCGCGCCATATACAGGAAGCGATTCAGCTCCTTCCGATAGCTCTCCAACGAATCGAACAGCCGCATCTGCTGTTGTGCGCAGGCTACGGTCAGCTTTTTCATAGGTTGCCCCTTTGCTCGCGATGCTTGCGTTGTCGTCCTGGACGATCATGTCCTTATGGTGAGATTCTACCACAGCGCGCGAACGGCCACAACTTGTCGCGTCCTGGCCATCCTATCACGCCGACCTTGCGAAGGCTTCGAGCAGCACTTGCCCGAGGATGCGGCGGAGGAACAGAGCCCTATTTGCGCCTATCAGCGGTGTTGCAGCAGCCTTCGCAAGGTTCTTTTCGGGCCACGCACCTTGTTTGCGTTGCCGCCGGTGGGGGGGTATAATGCCCTCGTTTGGCGCCCGGCCGGGGCGCTCACAGCGCGTACCGCTTTGCGAGGTCCGCCCATGCAATTCGCTACAGTTATCGGCACGCTGGTTGCCTCCCAGAAATACACCGGGTTGGAAGGGGTGAAAATGCTCGTCGTCCAGCCCCTTGATCGGGACCGCCATCCGGTGGGTGAGCCGGTCATCGCGGCCGACGCTACCGCGCAGGCCGGTCCCGGCGAGCTGGTGTTTATCGTCGCCAGCCGTGAGGCCGCGCTGGCGTTGCCCGAGCCCTTTGTGCCCGTTGACCACGCAGTGGTGGGGATTGTGGATGAGGTAGAGCTAGAAGCTCGAAGCTAGAAGCTGGAGGCTGGAGGCTGGCAGACTCCCAGTATCCAGTATCCAGTTTCCAGAATCACGGAGTACACCATGTACATCGGTCAAGTCGCCGGCACCGTCGTTGCCACCATCAAACACCACATGTTTGCCGGCCACAAGCTGCTCCTGGTCGAGCGGCTGGACCTGGACGGCAGTGTGCTGCCGCGTTACGACATTGCCGTGGACAGCGTGCAGGCCGGCGTGGGTGATCGCGTGCTCGTGCTCGACGAAGGCAACAGCGCCCGCCAGGTGTTGAAGGTAGAGCCGTGGGGACCGGTGCGTGCGGTGATCGTCGGGGTGATCGACGAAGTAGATCTGCCTCACGACAAATCAAGTTTCTCCGAGAAATCTGGTTTGTCGGTTGCCAGAGGTGCCGCGTGAGCTACGGCATCTATCCCCGTGGCGTCACAACCACCGAACGGGCGCTGCGTGAAGAATTCGTGCGCGTCGGCCAACTGATGCACAGCCGCAACTACGTGGCCGCCACCGACGGCAACATCTCGGCCCGGCTCGACGACGATCGTTTCCTGGTCACTCCCAGTGGTCTGAGCAAAGGCTTCATGACGCCGGATCAGATGGTCGTCATCGACTGGGACGCCAAACCGGTGGGCATGGGCGCCTACGGACCCCATCGATATGGCGCGGCCCGTGACCTCCGCCCCAGCTCGGAGATCTATCTGCACCTGGAGGCCTATCGCCAGCGCCCCGACATCAGGGCCGTGGTCCACGCCCACCCGCCCACGGCTGTGGCGCTCTCCATCGCAGGCATCTCCATGGCGCGTTGTCTACTCCCCGAAGTGATCGTTACCCTGGGATTGATCCCCACCACCGAGTACGCCATGCCCGCCAGTCCAGAGGGCGCAACCGTCATCCGGGACCTGATCAAGAACCATGACGCGATCATCTTGCAGCGTCACGGCAGCGTCACGGTCGGGAGCTCGCCCTTCGACGCGTATCTGAAGCTGGAAAAGGTCGAGCACACGGCCGAGATCACGTTGCGGCTGTTGCAGATCGGCCAGGAGCAGCCCTTCCCCCCTGGGGCGGTGGGGCAACTGGTCGCCAGGCGCCAAGACCAGGGGCTCATGTTGCCGGGCCAGTTCGAGGAGATCCAGAGCGCCTGCAACGTCTGTGGATTAAGCACGCACTGCCCGCTGCCGGAGCGCCAGCCTCGTCCTATTTCGAGCGGAAGTTCGCTGCGAATTTGACCGGCCAAGTCAACTCTGGTAGAATGCGCTTTGTTCCTGAGCATAATGAGTGCCGCGCACGTTGCGCCGCACGCATTTCGCTTGTCTGCCCCCATCGTCTAGAGGACCAGGACACAGGCCTTTCAAGCCTGGTACAGGGGTTCGAATCCCCTTGGGGGCATATCATTACATCAATTCCAATATATGAACGGCGTTGGAGTTTTCTTTTTGTCTGGGCAAGCAGGTGCCTCGACCACTGGAATAGAGGTTACGGGCACGCCCTGACGTGCAGATAGCGCTGGCACTCCTCGTCTGTCAGCGAGCGCTGCACACGGGCATGGGCCAGTTCCACCAGCTCGTCTGCGTCCAGCGTGTAGAGGCGCACGGCGCTATCGCCGCCGGCCGTGGCCAGGTGGGTTTCATCTGGGCTGAGAGCCACGCCAAACACGTTGCCGCCGTTGCCGTAGAAGGTGGCCATCTCTTGCCCGCTGGCCACGTCCCACAGCTTGGCGTATTTGTCGAAGCTGGCCGTGGCCAGCCGCCGCCCGTCCTGGCTGAAGGCAACGCGCAGCACCAGGCCGCCATGGCCGGTGAGCTGCCTCACCTTCTCCCCCGTCGCCAAGTCCCACAGCGCCACGCTGCCGTCTGCCCGCCCCTGCGCCAGTAGCTTGCCGTCAGGGCTGAGGTCGACGCCGTAGACGTCCAGCCCATCGCCGTAGAAACGACGCAGCTCTTCGCCCGTGGCTGCGTTGAGCTCGCGGGTGTAGCGGTCGCTGGCGGGTATCCTCTCAATAATCCGGGGTGGCTGTGGCCGGTCTCCTGACCGAGCCACCGTGGCTCGGTCAGGAGACCGACCACAGCGAGCGATTCCCCGAAGAATTGAGAAGATACGCTGGCGGTATAAACGCGCTGGCCATCGGGGCTGAAGACCACGCCGAAGACCATGTCCGTGTGATCGGCATAGGCAGCAATTTCCTCCCCCGTCTCCAGGTCCCACACCTTAGTCGTCTTGTCCCAACTAGTGCTGGCCAACCGCTGACCATCAGGGCTGAAGGCCAGGCCCCAGATCATGTCGCCGTGCGCCGGCAGGGTCAGTTCCACTTGGCCGGTGCGGGCATCACCGATCAGCACGACACCGTCAACCCCGCCTGCGGCCACGCGCCGGCCGTCCCGGCTGAAGACGACGCTGGAAAAGCCGGGCGAAGTCGTGTCTGGGAACAGGGTGAGCGCCAGCAGGCCCGTCGCCGGTCTCCGAGTTGACCGTAACCATCACCGACGGCACGTGCAGCATCGAGGAGCCAGTGGCGCTTAAGGCAGGCGATGTGCAGGTGACGGTGAATGTCAAAGATGAGAACCGGGAAGGCTACGCCGTCGTCTTTCTGACCCTGGATGAAGGCAAGGATTTCATGGATCTCATGGCTTCGACAGCGACTGCATCGCCGCCCGAATGGTCCGATCTGCGGCATTACGAGGAGGTCGGGCCAGGCGCGGCCAGCACGTACACCATCCAGACCAATGCGGGACCGCTGTACGGCATCTGCTTCTCCAAACCGCCGGATCACCCCATCGGCAACTTGGGGCCGATCGAGGTCAGCCAGTAACACGGCGGGCTTGGAGCCAGGATCATCCTCTAGTGGGCCGTTTGACATGCTTATGCCCTTTGGATCCCCGTAAGAAAAGGGCATGAACGTGGCAAATACCCCACTAGCGTAAGTTTTGTGCAATCAAAGACCGAATCGTGGATTCATCGCGCCGTGAACACAGACGGTCACGCCCGCCAGCGGATGCACGTCCGGCGGCTCGAAGCCGGTCTCCCCGTCGTAGACGCGGCCTTGAAAGACCCATTCGGTCGCGGGCGCGGCCGCCCCGACGGGTTCTGCGCCCACGACGGGCGGCTGATCCACAGCCCAGGTGAGGAGAATAACCGCCACCAGGGCCGGGATGATCGGGGGGCCTCGTTTGAGCCAAGTCTTCGATTGCATGGGATTACCTCCACCGGCTATGGTAGCCAGTTGTACGCGCAAAGTGCGTTACTTTTTAGCGAATGCGCAGCGTCAGCGGCAGGTAGGTGCAAAAATGGCTCGCCCCCAACGCGCCGACATGGATCATGGTGTGGTCGGGTACGCTGCTCACCCGGCCATCATGCACGACCAGCTCAACCTCGTATGCCCCCGCGCGATCGGCGAAGAAGCGGGGGGTCTGGGCTTCGGGATCGCTGAACCAGGCCGCGCTGCCCGCGGGTTGAGTCACAATCGACCAGAGATGGGCTAACCGGTCGCCGTCATCGTCCCTGGAGCCGCTGCCATCCAACGCCACGGCGCAGCCGTTGGCCGCGGTCTGGTCTGGGCCGGCATCAGCCACGGGCTGGAGATCGGATCGGGCGATGATCTCGAGCTCAACCGTGGCAACGCCCGTTTGGCCGGCCCGGTCGCGGGCCTCCAAATCTCCGGGATCTCGCAGGTCGGCGTCCGTTACGGTTGGCGCGGTGCGCAAGGTGTCGAACAGCTTGCGATACGTGTAGGGTGAAATCCACTGGTCGCCCCCGCCGTAGGACATGAAGTCGTGGACGTGCGCGCCCGTCGGATCGCCGGGGACAATCGCCCGCCGATCGGTGGGGAGAGCGTCAAGAGCAACAAGAGCAGCAGGGCCAGGCCCTGCCAGGATCGAAGCCATCGCGCTTTCATGGAACACCTCCTTCGTCGGGCAAAGAGGAACACAATTGGAGTGCATATCGGTTTGGTGCTGACTATCAAGCCAGGGCTGTGTTATCGCAGCGGTTGGAGACTATCGGTCGAGATGTAGGCCTGCCGGCCATCCGGTAACAAGACCTGGGCATAGCTGCCCGCATCTTGCAGCAAGGTCACGCGCGTGCCAGCGGCAGGCCGGGCCTGCTGCGGGCCGTCCAGGTAGAAGGGTGTTTCGGTGATGAGCGTGTGCGTGGCGTCGCTGGCCTGACAGCCGGCCAGCGACAGGATGATCAGAGGAATCAGGGCCAGAGCCCAGCCAAATTGTACCCACGTCGTCTTTATGGCATCCTCCTGAGGATCGAGGGGGGACGCGCTGCGGGCTTGTCATACGCAGCCTAATGCGACCATTATAGCACACGAAACGGGTGTTGTGACTACGAACGCCTGGAAGTCGCACCGGTTGGCCTGGCCGACGTCCGGGCGCGCGCGCGGGAACACCATGGGCGCAGTCGAGTGTATCAAGCAGTCCACACCAGCAAGCCCGAGTTGGCTCTCACCGCGTGGCGGTCCTATCTGTGCCGCGGCGCCAACGGCAGGTAGGTGTGCCTCCCGCCTGTAGCAGGTGGCGTCCGCGTGAGCGTCGCACTGGCCGTTGCGGTGGGCGTCGGCGTTCGTGAGGACTACCGGCCGCCGCAAACCGCAGGAATTCCAAATGTCACCGAAAGCGGAGGCGCCCTGAGCGGAGTCCCGGCCGTTTTTTTTGCCGGGACGCAGTCGAAGGGCGTCGGAGCGGGGCTGGCAAAGCCGCATCCTTCGACTGCGCACGGCGAGAGTGCCGCCGTGCTCCGCTTAGGATGCTTCCTTGTGGCTATATTTGGAATTGCTGCGCAAGCCGGGCGGCAATTTGTA